>NZ_JAGXGF010000129.1 GCF_024636815.1 Marivirga sp. | reverse complement strand
GCTTCCATCAGCACCCCCATAAATATAGCGCATACCACTCTTATCCGTCACTTCCCACCAATAATTTTCAGGACTATCTCCATGTCGTATTATTTTTTGAAAACCTCCTTCTACTCTTGGAAAAAATTGCTTTTCACTTTCTCTATTTTCTAATATTCCTCTGTGCGCTACCGGTGTTAATTGCTGCCCACTCATGCTATAAGTTTCAGTTTCCATTGAAGCATCATATCTCGGAACTCCCCAACGAGTGTCAATAGTAATGGAAGGAATAGAAAGATTCCAGCCCAGTCCCATCCAGCCATTTCCGCCAGCATTATTATAGCTGATGGCTAATTGAGGTTGCATTCCATTTCTACCAGCCGGGATATTAATAGGATAGCTCATATTGGCATTTCCCATGGAATTGGCTGAAGGAGGTTGCATTAAATTGATGCCTGCCGTTGGATTGGCCGCTTTAATGCCTTTCATGCTGGTAGAGTTATAGGCATTTACTTCCGGTGATTCCGGTACTTGTATCACACCATTAATCATATCGGTAAAATGGGTGGTACGGGAAACCAACATTCCCTCCTCTGCCAAAAGCGTATCTTTTGGTAAAGGCACCCAATGATGAGACTGCTCATCAAAATAGAAAGTCCTTACATCTTCTTTGGTATAGCCTTCTGGTATAAGTTCTTCATCTATAGGCAAGGCTATTTTGGCTTCTTTATAAAATTGAGTGCCATGCGGAAGAAAACGAAATGCATCAGTACCTGAAGTAACATTGTACATGCCCGCATCCATAGGCGGGATGTCGATATAGCGCAGATTCGTAATAGAAACTTCTGTTGGGACTAAAATGGCGCTATCCGGTATGCTAAATGTTGCCCCTGAAAATTGAAAGCTCCCTTCGCCTATATTAAAAAATCTGCTTGCTTTACTAAATCCTGCCGAAATTTCATGAGTAAAATCAGGACAAATATTTTCTTCTGCTTCGAATTCAAAACAATCCACTGTACCATCAGCTGTTTCTACTGTTATATGAACAAGATTATTTTCCCCATCTTCTCCTATTTTATTTAAAACAGCCTCAAAAGCTCCATTGTAGGTTTTTACATTTTGCCCTTCAATTCTTAAAGTAGAGGAAATATCTTTTACAAAACCTCTTATATAGTATTGATTATCATTCTGGTTAAAATTGGTAATGGTCAGGTTAGAGGTATTTCCTTCCTCAATTTTTAACTTAAGGTTTCTGAGTCTATAACCATATTGTGCTCCTTGCGGAACGGTAAAACGAATAACATTATCCCCTTCTTTTAACCATTCAGGATGGATTTTCTCTCTTTGAAGTTTCCATTCTCTTTCAAGCTTAATGAATTGACCACCAAAGGCTTTTTCATCGTTAATGCTTTTGGTTACACTCTGAGAAGAAGCAAGCCCATAGGTTTCGTATTCCAGCCATATTTCCTCATCACCACACAGTTCTTGATCAATCTGCAAATGAAAAATATTATCGGCCGGATTATCATAAGGCGTTTCAGGATGCAAGCCAATATAGGCTACAGCTGAACTGGTCCTCCCTTCAATAATTTGTGTATTGACATCAGCTTTTAATGGACTATTCCACAAGAACAGGATTATGAAAAGTAATGACTTGAAAGGTTTTAAAGTTATGGTCATTTGGGTTTTAATTCAGTTGAATAATTAATCTTATTTTTAATATACTGCGATCTTCTTGGCTTCTGTTCCGCTATCAGTCACTACCATGATGACATATTGCCCAGCTTGGTCCACCTTGACATCGAGCAAATATTCGGATTTGCCTGACTTGCTCAGGGATTGATGAATATTGCCTTTAACATCCAGTAAATTCACTTCAATACCTTCGGGCGTTCTTAAGGAAATGCTCACTTTGAAAGTACTGTTTCTTAGTACAGGATTAGGATAGACTCCAATTCTTTTAATATTTGAGCCTTCAATAGCTATATCATCTTCAAAGACGCAACCATTGCTTTTGTTGGTGACGTAAACTCTATAAGCGCCCGGTTCAGAAACCGTTATTTCTTTAGTGGTGGCAGTAAATCCAAAGCTTCCTTCCCAAAAATAACTAACATCCAGACTATCATGTACCAATTCAGAGGCATCCAGCACAATGTCTTCCCCTTCGGAAATTCTTTGGTCGGGCCCCAGGTTTACAGGGATATCATTTGCAAGCGGCAAGTTGAAATGTCGCGTAAAGGTCAATCCATGCTTATCTTTCAAAGTCAATTTATAATCTCCTTGAGCCAATTGATCTATCTCAAATTCTTCCTTAAAGCTGCCTGTTAGCTTATCTTCAGCTCCATCCATTCTGACCCATTCAAATGTATAAGGTCCATCGCCTTTAATGACATCTATACTTACCAGTCCGCTTTGGGTATCGGTACAAGTGGGTAAATCAACGATTCTCACAGCTGCAAATAATTCCTGAATCTTAGCAAAACTGAAATTATCCTGTCCTGATCCATCTACATCCCAGTTGATGTCATTATAGATCGCAATGGAATCGGTTGTAATGCTGTCCGGTTCAATATATTCTAATACATCTACTGAAAAATCCGATTGACCGCTCCGGTCGAGGACCAACCAAAAACCAAGGCTGTCATTAGGCAATTGTTTATAATCTAATGCAAGTGAAGTAAAAGTGGTCTTAGCTTGATTTCCATTAGTAGTATTAAGCCATTTTCTATCCACAATAGTCAAAATACTGTCTTTCCCTGTCCCTTTATTAGCTTCCAGGCTTGCATTATCATCTCCAAATAGCCAAAAATTTTGATCCGGAAATGTGTTACTTATTGTATCATCAAAATTGCCTACATTAAATTTTAGCAAAGTCAAGGTATCCTCTACATTGACGCTTCTCTGTTGATTTAAACCAAATAGATCATCCCTACCAAGACCTGTAATTCTATGTCCGAATTCTTCAAATTCCTCAAAATCCCAAAGCACCATTTCCGATGAACTCACATAGTTTTTCGAGTGAAGGCTAATGCCATATTTAATGGCCAGATAAGTTTCCCATTGCAAGCTTTCCAGAAAAGTTAAAGGTTGGTCAAAAAGTATGAGTTCTGCCAAATAACCATTGTACCCAATAGACCCCTGATCATTTCTAGCTTCAAGAAAGGACAGATAGCCATCCTCTGATTTTTCATTAGCATCTTCCCAAACTTGAGTAACGGTAGTCATTTGAGGCATTAAGTTTCCTTCAGAAAATTGATGTACCAAGCTATCGGGTCCGATAGCTCTTTGGGTACTGAAAGAAAAATCTCTTTTTAAAGTATTTTTAGAGGTTAACAAGCCCATTTCAGCCGTATCCACAGGCTGAAAAACTGCCATAAAAATCAGTTCTGATACGCCATCAGGATTGTAGGAAATTTCTCCGAAACCATTTCGATTAAATTTTCGGGCAGGGTTAAAATTTATATCATGAATACTGTCACTCACCCCTTCAGGTAGCAAGGCATGTCGTTCATTTCCGCTAAAATCATTCCAGTATTCTGTATTGATGCTATCAGAATTGACTTTGAACCACAAGGCAGGCGATTTAAAATTTTGGGCATTTAAGCTAGTAACTGCTAAAAAAAAAAGAAAAATTGGGTAGAATTTTTTTCCCATATTATCATTTGGTTGAATTATACGAATATGAAATTGCAAGCTAATGGAATTCCTAAGCACTATTTAATGTCTTTATTCCAAATTCGCACTGAAGTACCTTTTATATACTAATATTAAACTTTTCCATAAAATAAATAGTATTTTGAGAAGATAGAGTTGTTTACCTCTAAAATTGACATACTCTAAAAGTTCTAATAGTTGCATTTTTAGGTAATAAAAATGTATAGTTATTTATTTTTATTACTTATCCTAAAGATTAACAATCAAGTAGTAAGAAATATAAAGTAGTGGGATAGCGTTTGTTGGCCTAAAAAATTTCCCGTGAATTTCTAGACCACGATTTCTCACTAATTTCCTAATTATTATAATGTGACAGCCATTTAAACCAACTCTCCTCAGTGTCTCCTTCTCCTAAGGTGCAGGATTAAGGATGGGGCTATTGCCGAAATCCTCTTAAACCACGAAAGTTTTTTTACCTCAAGGGTATTGATTACCCCTAATATCTTTTGAAATTAAACCTCTAACTTTCACAAGCTTGATACAATTCTTTCAAATCATAAAAAAGATTAAAATATTCACCGGTCACTCTATCATAAATATAAAAACCTCTGCGAGCAAACCAACCAGTAATGGTGCCATCTTGCCTAAGAGCCATCTCATCATCTTGATCCTCTAATTTATGAATAGAGAAAAGAACATATCTAAAATTATTTTTTGACAAGCCAGAGTAGTCCTCTCTAATCACATATTTACCTTCAAATTTTCTCTCAAATTCCTTATGATTTAAACTTAAGTAGCCATAAGGCTCAACCCGCTTATCTTTAATGTTAGGCATAAAGCGAACACCTCGTTTTAATTCTTTATGAATAAAGCTTAAATCATCACTAGTGGCAATCAATTCATCGTTTGCTTTCATTTTCAAATATCGTGTAGAATCAACAGTTATATGAATTTTAACCTCCAGATAATCCAAATAACCTTGCAGATCGAATGCCTTTATTATTAATCCCTTAGAACAAATGTCTGATGGTATTGCTAATGCTGCTTGTTCCAAGCTTTTAAATATTGAATCACGTTTTAGGGTCGATGGTAAACTATTGATGTAAGCCAATCTATTCTGAAGCTCTGCACTTTCATTATAGTTGGTAAAAGACCTTGGCCCAGGGCTACATGAATAAATTAATAAAAAAGTGAAAAGAAAGATAATTCTAGATTTCATATTTAAGGTTTTGATTTAGCAGTAAGTAAAAAGCAAACATAATCATTTGCATTAATATACAAAAAGAGTTAATTTCCATCATACTTTACAAAATTATATTAATCATGGGAATCAAGCCAGGGCCAAAAAGAAAAGCGACTTCTACAGGTAAACCGGATAGACGTCAGAGGGATAATAAAGATACTCCGGGAAACACTCCTTCTCTTAAACCGCACAAGCATAAGAAAGGAGATTGAATTTATAAATAATGGCAAAACACCACTCATATTATGCCAAAAGGCAATTGCAAATTATGTGATAATTATTCAGAATTACTTGAAAGTCATGTTATACCTAAATCCATTTACAAATGGCTAAAAAAGACCTCTGGCACTGGCATTCTACGTGGTGGTCAAAATATGAATATACCGATTCAAGATGGTTTTAAATACTATTGGCTGTGCCGCAATTGTGAGCAAAAATTTGGTCAAAGTGAAAAATATTTTATTGAGAATATTTTTAAGCCTGTTAATCACAATTTAAATGAAAGTGAGTTTCGCTATGACAACCGATTGAGATATTTTCTATGTAGTATCTGGTGGAGAATTATTCAACACAGTTTAACAGAACAGGAAGTATTACAATGCAAATTCATAGACCAAATCAGAGCATATGGGCTTAAACTTGCAGAATTTCTCAACTCCAAACCTCAAGCGAATCTTAATCCAGACTATCTATTACTTTTAGATGAAATTAAAGATGCTCCGCCGGCCTACAAGGACCTAAACTTTATTTTTTTGAGGACAGTAGATCCTTTATTAATGTTTGATCAAAATTCTTGTTTCTTAAGTCTTAGAATTCCTAAATTCTATTTTTTCCATGATGTAACTGGCTTAAATCATCAGATGATGAAACCTTTCGAACTTAATCTAACTGAAAGACATTTCAAGGCAATTCAAACTCCTTTGCAAGAACCTCATGTTTGTAGGTTAATTAGTCAACGGATTGCTGCTTTTCAGGATATGAAAAAACAAGTGTCAGACAATCAATCAAATAAAACTCATGCTAGACACGTCAAAAACCAAAAGAAATGGTTTGAATCAAATTCATTTCGTGCCTGGATTATGGATAGGCGTAGAGAAGAATAGTTTAATTTTAACTCTTAACAATCTCCACCCCCTCCAAAACATCCAAACCCTCCAACAACCCATTAATTTTCCGAACATGATTCCCCACAATCTCTTTATAAAAAGATGATTTCATTTTTTCATCAGTCATGTCCTCATGTTGTTGCTTCAACTCTTTCAATACTTCAAATTCCTTTAGGATTGAAGGTGCACTAGTCAAATCCTCCACCCTCAATTGCCCATATTTAGAAATCAAAAAAGTAGGATAAAACATGTTGACAGCTATGTATTCTTTTGGCTCAGTTGTAAACAACTCATGAGCACTTTTAGCGCCATTCGCTTTTAGAATATCAATTGCTTCAACAAAGGATTCCTCCTTTTCGCCAAAAACTTCATAGCTACTATAATGAAGGGAATCAATATCATCTAAAACAGTCTCAAAAGTATCAGGCGTTATGGTATTAGGGTTGGCGCCCAATTCCAAGAACAATTTCAAACGCTCTGGGTCTTCACTTAAAACCAAGGAATACAAACTAGAAACATACTCATCATCATGCGCATTGATATCTGCTTCAGCCTCTTGAACTAAATAACGTACAATATCAAAATCTAACTTGCTATAATAACTTATAGTAGCCTGAAAAACCGTTTCTTTATTTGAATTTCGAGCATTAATATCAGCTCCTTGCTCAATCAATGGCTTAATCCTCTCCAAAAAGCCGGGACCTATTCTTAAATTCTCATAGAGTGCATCATTCAGAGCTGAACCGAATTCAAATTGTGGCGATTTATTTTGTCGAGTTTCGAAGATTAAAAGTAGTTTTTATTGATAAGATTTTTTACCTGTAAAAATGAAATATACAATATTTTCAAGTTTTTCAGACTAAACGTATTAGTTTAGTATTTTACAATTACAGAGTAATTAATTACTAGTTATAATTTAATGCTATGATGCTAAATATTTGTTTTCATCACATTAAGTATCCTTCTCACAAATTTAGCATTGTAAAGATTATAATTTTAGTATAAATAGTAAGAATTGTAGCCATAAAAGACAAGTTTTAAAGAATTAAATAAGCATCAAAAGATGATATTAGCTGATATTTTAAAAGATTCCAATTACAAACTAACCCAGTTTTCACAAGATCAAATCCATAAATTAGAGAAAGCGACTTGCAGCTGTAAACTAGCTATTTTACGACCTAAGTCAATTAAGCCTGAATTACTAGCTATTTATTTAAAATCGAAATTTGGTCAAAATCAAATACAAAAATTTAGAAGAGGAACAGGTCAAACGGGGTTAATCTTAGAAGATTTTGATCAAATTTTAATACCATCTTTCAGTTCAGAATTCAGTAATAAGATAACTGAATTAATCAATTCATCATATACATCACATGAGGCCTCAATCAATAATTATAAAAAAGCCGAAAAATACCTACTTAAAGAGCTTGACTTAGATAATTTCCAACTTAGCCAAGAACCGGTAAACATCAAAAGCTTTTCAGATTCCTTCGGTAATTCTGGCAGATTGGATGCAGAGTATTATCAAGTGAAATATGAGCAAGTCATTGAAAGAATAAAATCGAAAAAGCATGATAAGCTGATAAACTTAGTAAACATCACAAAGTCTATAGAACCAGGCTCAGCAAATTATGCAGAGCAAGGCTTTCCTTTTATCAGAGTTTCAGATTTTGATAAATTGGGAGTTTCAACACCAGACAAATATTTGACATCAGATTTTTGTGATGCAAATAATGAGTTAATCAACTCATTAAAACCAAAAAAGAGA
Organism: Marivirga sp.; assembly: GCF_024636815.1. Taxonomy (GTDB): domain Bacteria; phylum Bacteroidota; class Bacteroidia; order Cytophagales; family Cyclobacteriaceae; genus Marivirga. Next base: position 1,064 of record NZ_JAGXGF010000129.1, on the reverse strand, counting down.
CTATTCTATTTTCAAAAGATGGCAGTGTTGGCACTGCCTTAATGCTTAGAGAGGATGCAGAGTTCATTACATCAGGAGCAATTTTGCATTTGACTGTTAAAGATAAAAAACAAATAAATCCTCAGTACCTAAGTTTAGTTTTAAATTCTGAATTAGTACAGATGCAAGCTGAAAGAGATGCAGGAGGCTCAATTATTTTGCATTGGCGAGTAATTGAAATTGCAAATGTAATTGTTCCAATAATAGACTATGGCAAGCAACAAAAGATAGCTGAGTTGGTCGAAGAAAGTTTCAAACTCAAAAAGCAATCCGAACACCTTTTAGAAGTAGCTAAAAAAGTAGTTGAAATGGCTATTGAACAAGATGAGCAGACTGCGTTGGATTGGATGGATAAACAAACTGATAACTTTAATATCAATTATTAAATACTCTTTACACCTCAATTTTAAAATATCAAATGGGCTTTTCGAAAATTGACATAATTGGATTACGTGGTTTTAGTGATAATCAGACTTTGAATTTCGGTCAACCTAATGGCAGAGAAGGAAGTGGTTTAACTGTAATAGTAGGCCCCAATAATTCAGGTAAATCTACAATCTATGAAGCATTTAGAGCCTACTATCACAAGATAATCCACCAAGTTTTACTGAAGGAAGACGTAATAAAATTGCCGGGGATAAAATTGAAATTACAATTACTAAAAGTGACTCAACCTCTTTAACTTTAAAAACGGAAGTTAGTGGTGGAAGTGAAACCAAATTTGAACAAAATGGTCTTAGTCAATACGAGATTAAATTTTGTACCCTTCCTTCCAGAAGAACATTTTCGCCTTTTTTTAGTAAAAGTGTTTGGGATAGAGAACAATATATATCAAACTCTCAACTTGCCCCCTGTAAGAGGAACTCAACTTGACCATTTTTCTTATAACCTGAGTTCGATTCTAATTTAGGATTCAGAACGCCTGTAAATAGTGAGTTTCAACTAAAAATTCTGAAGCAATAGCGGGCTATTGTAAGGAATTTTTAGGAAGAAAATCGCTGTTTAGAGGTGGGATAGGAAAAGCT
>NZ_JAGXGF010000128.1 GCF_024636815.1 Marivirga sp. | reverse complement strand
TTGATAATTCTTTCTTCCTTGCATGGCAAAATATAGCAAATAAAATACATTTAAACAACTGAATATCAGATATATAAGTGTATTTTTTAGGATATAGACTTAGTCTAAATTATGCTGTATTTGAGTTGTGCAACAGCCACGGACGCTTGTGCTATTCTAGTATAGCATAATAGAACAGATCGATGTTTGTCTGGATGAGTTAAATAGATACGAGAAAATAAAAGTTTAATTCATCAACAACCTGTTGCTTATTCAACAGCTACCTCTCCAATCACCTCCAAACATGTAATATAAACTTTCTCTCCTGCCATACAGATACCTCCCTTTTCTTCTGCAGGCTCAAAGCCTAAAAGTACGTGCTGTCCATCTACGAATCTAAAATCCCATAATGGGTCTTCCGTAGCTTCTTTCGGAAGCGGAGGAGTAGCACACCAGCCCCATCGCCATACAGGCTCCAAATAGTCACCATTGTCAAGTTTAAAAACAAATCCACAGCCATCCGTACCCTTCAAATCAACAACTGTTGCGGTATAAGTACAATCTTTGGAAATTTTTGAATCTTCTGGTTCGCAAGCTAAGATGCTTAGCAATATTACCATTATCGCTACTGTTCTTTTCATTTTACTTGAGGTTAATATAATTCAAAGACAACCTATTGATTTAATAGGTTGGAATTCTCTTTAAATATAAAGTTTTAGTCCTTTAAAATGAAGAAAAACTTTGAAGTGGAAGTGGATATTGTACATGGGTGAGCGATTGATGAACTAAAATAATTTATCCTCGGTCTGACGGTTAAAACCGACCGATAAATGGAACTACCATTTTTGTAGATTAGTGATTAGACGGTTGAAACCTTCAAACCGCAAACTACTTTGGAAAAGGAAATATACCTTAACTAAAAAACTATTCCCCTGTAGCACGCGTTTGTCCTTACCGATAGAAAGATTAGATGGGAGTTTGTTTTTTATCTTTAAAACTTAAATAGTTTACCAAGGTTTCCAATATATGAGACAAATAAATCTAATCGTAAAAACTTTTGTAATCACAGCTCTTCTGATAATTTCAGGCTGTGGAGATTCCGTAGAAGAAATTGAGGTTGATGAAATTGAGATTAATGAGCCCAATAAAGAAAATCCATCGATTAGATATTTGGCCTTAGGAGATTCCTACACCATTGGACAAGGCGTATCAGAAAGTGCTCGTTGGCCGGTCCAATTAAGTCAACAAATTGAGCAAGAATCTTCTTTGGTGGTGGAATTAGATATTATTGCACAAACAGGCTGGACTACTAGCAACCTTATAAGAGCAATTGAATCTAATGACATAGATTCAGCTGATTATAATTTAGTGTCGCTTTTAATTGGTGTGAATAATCAATATCAGAATAAACCTTTTTCATTGTATGAAATAGAATTTGATTCTCTTTTACAAATCGCAATTGAAATCGCAGGAGAGAAGGGAAATGTCTTTGTTGTATCCATTCCAGATTATGGTGTAACTCCGTTTGGAAGCTCTAATAGTGAAACAATAGCCAAAGAAATTGATCAGTATAATAGTTATGCAAAATCAAGGTGTAATGATGCTGAAGTTCCATTTATAGACATTACTTCAATTTCTCGTGAATTAGGTGCTTCTTCGGGTGCATTAGCAGAAGATGATTTGCACCCCAGTGGCTATCAGTATTCTCTTTGGACAGATAGAATTTTACCTAGAGTATTGGAACTTATTAATGAGTGAAGAAATCATCTTTTTTCAGCCATTGGTCCAATTGGACGCTTGAACTAGATTCGAATAAACACAATTACTAAATGCTGAAATTGTCTGCCGATTATAATGATGGGAACGTTTTAAGGAAATACAGCAGTTCCATCGATTAGCTTGAATAAATTGTTACTTATTATTCAAAGAATCTCAATTATGGCAACACCTAAGATCAAAGAAGAACTCTATCATTTTATAGAAGAAGGAGATGCTAAGCTTATAAATATGCTTTATGCTGTAGCCAAAGAATATACTCAGGAGAATTATGCTTTGCCAGGCAAACCAATGACTATAAATCAATTAAAGACACGGGGGAGATCTGCCAAAGCAAGAATAGAAGAAGGACGATATACCTCTCAAGATGGCCTAGAAAAAGAGATGAAGGAATGGTAAAGAAAAAGTTAGATATTTTCTGGGATGATGAAGCAAAACAATCATTAAGAAGTATTTATAACTACATTAAAAAGACAGAATCCATTGAAATAGCTAAGAAAATCAGAAATGAAATAGTAGCACAAACAAAGTCCCTGAATGATTTTCCCGAGAAATTTGAAGAAGAACCTAATTTAAAGAATGAACCAGGTAATTATCGCTTCAAAGTAATATGGAGCTATAATATATGAGGTTACCAGTAAAGCAATCTTGATCCTTGACATTTTTCATACAAGCAGGGACCCCTCAAATATCAAGAAAAAGAAATAATTTTTGCGTCAGTTGGCGCACGCGTTTCGCGTGTATCCCTGACAACTAGAAAGATATATGATGGCTTTTAAATTCTAAACAAATACAAGTACCAAACTCACCCCAAAACAACCCCAACCCCAATCATCTCCAACAAATACGGATTATGATCAATGACCAGAATATCATTTTCATTGGCCAATTCTTTTAAAATAACATAAAGCAGATCAATATCAGCGTAATGCAGGCCAGTGCTGGGTTCATCTAAAATAAATAGTACGTTTTTAGGTCGGTCTTGTAGCCAGCTTAATAAAAGGAGCCTTTGTTTTTCACCAGAAGAAAGCGACTGAACAGGCTGGTCTAAGCGGATATGCGCCAGACCTATTTCGGCTAGTTGGTTTATGAGTTCGAGACTTTTTGCAGGTGCCTTTTCCTCCTCCAACCAATCTTTTAACTCCAAAATATTTAATGCGAGTACGTTTGCAATAGTTGCTGAGCGAACTGTATGCTCCAAGATATGCTTGTGATAGCGTTGCCCTTTACAAACTTCACATTTTTCAATTGCATTGGCGGCTACATCCAAACTGGTTTCCACATAACCTTTACCTTTGCAGTTAGGGCACTGACTGCTTTTTGTTTTATAGGAAAAGCTCTGAGCTTTTAGGCTTGTTTCATTCGCAAAAACCTTGGTAATTTCCTTTAAGAGATCTAAATAATCTACCAATAAAGTGGCGGAATGTGACCTCAATTTTTTAGACTCAAAGTAATGCACTCCAGTATAGTTTTTAGGAAACTCAATACCTTCACAATTGACAGGCTTGCCCGATTGAATGCTTGGTATCAGAATGTCTTTTACCAAAGTGGTTTTCCCTATTCCTGATTTTCCTGTAATGGCCGTAATCCCACCAACCGGTACATCCAATGCCTCTTTAATAAGCGTATGTTTCGACAATTTACGGATAGCAATATGATCCTCGCCATCTGACAGTTGAATGGGGTTGGATGGTGCTTTCAAAAAGGGATGACATTCCGGTTCCTTCAGAAAATCTTGAGGATTTCCCTGATAATTAATATATCCTCCTAACTTTCCGGCTTTAGGCCCCAGCTGCACCAGTTGATCAGCCGCCAAAATGATTTCTTTATTGTGCTCAATCACAATCACGGTATTACCTTTTTCAATAAGGTGTTTTAGAATTTGAATCAAATCCGGGATATTGTCATTTGACAAACCTGCAGAAGGCTCATCCAGCAAATATGTGATGCCTTTGAGCGGACTGTTCAACTGTTTGATCAATGCTACCCGTTGATTTTCTCCGCCAGAAAGTGTAGTCGATTTTCGGTTCAATTGAAGGTGATCAATATGCAATTGTTTCGCTCTTTCAATGGTATTGATAAGGAGCGGCTCTATTTTTTCAATAAGTTTTTGATCTACCTCCTCATACTTGTCATCAGCAGAAAGCCATTTTTCTAAGCTTTTAAAATCCATTGATTTGATTTGGTGGATGGACTTTCCGGCAATTTCCAACTCTAATCTTTCCGGCTTTAATCCACTTCCTTGGCAATGGCTACATTCCGCAGGAGCAAAAAGTGCGGTGAGATGTGCTATGTTTTTATTCTTCCGGGTCTTATAATATTCGGCTTTTAAAAGGTGGAAAAGACCTTCCCATTTCATACTGACGGCCTGTGTTCCTTGATTTGTTTTGGTTTTGTAATTCCAATTGGCTTTCCATGTTTTTTCAATCGCACCATGAAAAATAATATCCTTTTGTTGATCAGTCAATTCCTTAAAAGGTGTTTCCAGGCTAAATCCACTTTCCAGACCTACTTCTTTTAAGATCGCCATATACTGACTGCCCGCCTGTCCGTAATACGCTAGCGCTTTATTGTGCTCAAACAATCCACTTGTAATGCTTTTGTCAGGATCAAACACTATTTTATCCAAATCAGGCAGTAATTCTTCTCCATAACCATCACAAACTGCACATTTCCCTAATTCATGATTATTAGAAAAATGACTGGCAGATAATTCCTCGCCTTCATATTGCGCCTTTCTGGAAAAGGCAAAGCGCAAGATTTTATCTATGCCCGTTTGCTTGGCAATATCGGAGCGCTCCGAATAGCTTTTTTCCTTGCGCGTAATGCAAATGGTGGGGGTCAAGCCTTCAATATGATCCACTTCAAATTGAAAATTGACCCCAACCCTTGATTGTTGATAACTGGAAAACTGTTTGGTCATTTCCTGTAATCCATAGCCATGCAGTGTGTCTATCACCAAAGAAGATTTACCCGAACCCGAAATTCCGGTGACCACGGATAATTGATTTTTGGGCAGATTGATATCGAAATCTTTGAGGTGATGCGTTCGAGCACCCTTAATGGAAATTTGATCCGTGTTCTGAACAGTAGATTCTTTCAAATCCACAGCTTCGGGTTTTATAGCATTGTCCACCAGCATATCGCAATCGGATTGAAAAAACGGATGATTTTCAAAGCAAATAATGCCTGCCGTTTGTTTTTTCAATTCATGTAATGCTGCAAGCAGCTGCCTCACATTTTGCTGGTGCAATCCAATACTGGGTTCTTCCAGCAATAAAAGTGTCTTTTTTGATTGCTTGGCGAAATGCTTAGTCAATTTTATGCGTTGTGCTTCACCACCGGATAAGGTGTTGGAGGGTTGACCCAATTTGATATACCCGAGTCCCAATTGCAGCATTAAAGATACTATAGCGGTGATTTGCTTTTCCTCAGAGAAGAACTCATAAGCTTCTTCTATGCTTAGGTTATACATGTCGGCTATGTTTTTATAATTCCAATGTACCTTGAGTACCTCAGGCTTAAACCGCTTTCCATTACATACCGGACAAATCTGGTTAATTGTTCCCATCACATTCATGGAAAGTGTGATAACTCCCGCTCCTTCGCAATTTTCACATCTTCCACTTTTGTTATTAAATGAAAAAGCACCTTTTGCCAATTTTAAGGATTTCGCCTCAGATGTTTTGGCGAGTAAGTCACGTATTTTATCGGCCAAGCCTGTATAAGTGGAAGGATTGCTTCGAGGTGTTTTGCCAATCGGTTGATCCGATACTGTAAGGAGATTCAGCTCTTCTTTTTCACAAAAATTGCTAATGTTTTCAACAAATTGAGGCGTTTTTCTGCTTACTACCGTCAAGGCTTTTCGCTTGGGTTGAAAAGCAGCTGCCGATTCTTTTTTGGGCTGGGTAGTAGGTGCTGTATTGGAAGCTTTTAGTTCCTTTACTGTTGGACTGGAAAGATCTTTGGCATTTAAAAAGTCCTTGATGGATCCATTAAAAACAATTTCGCCTCCATGAATACCTGCTCCTGGACCTAATTCGACTATCCAATCTGCAGATTGGATAAAATTGAGGTCATGCTCCACTACCATTACGGTATTGCCTCGGCCAATCAATCGCTTCAGGATATGGCGTAAATAGATTTGATAGTCTTCAGATAAACCAATTGAAGGTTCATCAAATACATATAAAATTCCTTGCAGGCTACTGTTAACCTGCTTTATCAATTTGATACGCTGTGCATCACCGGAAGAAATATCAGTGCTTGGCGTACTCAGTTTATATTCTCCCATTCCCAATCGGATCAGATCGAACCATTGAGTACAAATCTTATCCACCAATACTTTTTCGCCTGTTGAAAGGTCTTGAGCTTTTAGTCTATCATATAGGTCATTCAAAGGACGTTCCATCCATGCTTGAAAGTTCATGCCTTTCCATTGATACTTCAGATGCTCCGCTTTGATCCGTGCTCCCTTACAATCAGGACAAGTTTCAGAGCTGACAAATTTGAGAATGTTTTTATTCCGATCACGTTTTAGGATATCTTTCATTACAGAAAGGATTCCTTGATAAAAATGCTCTTCACGCGGCTTAGCTTTGAAGCCTTCCCATCTAAGCCGAGACTCTAAATCATGTTTTCCATAAAAAACTTTAATGCGATCACTTCCATTTAAAATCACATCTTTTTGTTTATCTGTGAGGTCTTTCCAAGGAATATCCACACTAAATCCGTGTGCTTTGCATACTTTATTCAATTCCTCCACGGTTACCTGAGAATAGACGATATAGCCACCGGGTAAGGTGGTGGTGATAGCGCCTTCCCGCAAGGTTTTGTTTTCATCTCCGATCAATTTGTAAAGGTCAATATATTCCGCCTGACCAATACCATGGCATTGCTCGCAGGCCCCTTTTGGATGATTGAAAGAAAAGAGCGACTTGCTCATAGTTTCTTTGGCTGAATAGCGAGCAAATAGAATTCTGAAGATAGCCGTCAGCTCAGATAGCGTACCAAAAGTGGCATTGATAGATTGGAAGCGTTTCGATTGTTCCACCTTAATCACAGGAGGCAAATCCTGAATGTCATCCACTTCAGCTGTGGGTATTAATTGCCCATTCTGTTGCCCATAAGCAGGCAGGCTCTCCAAAAAATAGCGGTATCCTTCATTTGCAATCACGCCCATCGCCAATGATGATTTTCCCGAACCCGATAAACCTGTCACCACAATTAATTGGTTTTCGGGAATGGTGAGATTAATGTTTTTGAGGTTGTTTTGGTGGGCGTTTGTTATGCGCATTTGATTTAATTTTTGTAATGATCATGTGTAAAGACGCAATGCATTGCGTCTTTACATGTATTGCGTGTCCACCAATTTTTTACGAAATTACAATTTAATTTATAGATAAAACAAACGATTCAACCATGCCCGACAAATTCAAAGACAAATACCGCATAGAATCTGCTCGATTACAAAATTGGGATTACGCCAGCAATGCAAAATATTTTGTGACCATTTGCACAAAAAATAGAGAATGTTTTTTCGGTAATATTAGAAACGGTGAAATGTTTTTAAATGATGTCGGAAAAATTGTTGAATCAGAATGGGAAAAAACATTTGAAATACGACCCGATATGAATTTGTTTATGGGTGAATATATTGTAATGCCCAATCATTTTCATGGTATTATTGGGATTGGTGAAAATCGATATAATACGTTTGGGACGGATCGTGGTACGAATGGGCGCGGTAGAGACGCGATGCATCGCGTCTCTACATTCGGACCACAATCAAAAAATTTGGGATCCATTATTCGGGGTTTTAAATCGGGTGTGACCGTTGGTGCACGATTAATTAATCCTGATTTTGGATGGCAGGGACGTTTTCATGACCATATAATCCGTGATCATCAATCATTTATTCGCATTTCAGAATACATAAAAAATAATCCGCGAAATTGGCGGGATGATACGTTTAACAATTTGTAGAGACGCGATGCATCGCGTCTCTACAAATTGTTTTACTTTTGTGAACCCAAAAAACAAATTAGGACAACATCTATTTATAACACGAGTATTATACGGAAGCATCTAAAAACAAAAGAAGGTAATGAATGATAGCAAAGCCCTGAATTATATAGATAATGTAGTAAAAAATGTACCCTCTGATTGGTTGAAACTCACCACTCATCGATTGGATATTTACAAAGAAGACTTAGCCAAAACGGAATTTTTGGAGCGCTTTGAAAAGCTATATGCTCAGGATGATGCTGATTCATCTAAGCTAAGCGAACTGCCCACTGCTTATGACTATATTCGATTAGGGCATCCACTTTCCTCTGTATTGGAATGGGGAATTGCTAAGCTCAACAATCTAAAAGCTGATCAGGTCATCAGTTTTTCATCAAGAACAGCTCCTATTTTAGCAGTTTTACGAAAAAATCTATTTGATAATAAGAACACACAAATTCTATATACAGGCGAGTTACCAGCTTATTTTGATTTGGAAACTGTAAAGACTGTCTACAACTACAATTTTGAGTTGAAACAAATTGACAATGTAGAGGAGGTAAGTGCTTTTGAAGGCAGCACTATTTTTATTTCGCAAAATGATGAAATAGGCAAAGTAACGCTAAACGAAAAAATTGATTTTTATCTTAGCATGCACAGTCAATTTGGAAGTATCTTATTGGTAAATGCTGAGGAAAATGAATCTTATATTTCTGCGATTCAGCATGTTCGAAGAAGAGAAACGATTAGCATGACGCCTCAAAATTGTTTTGCTGCTCTGCAATTATTGCAAGGTCAAGCACCCACCAAACAAGACAAGGTTAAATTCGAAGCAAATAAAGCTTCCGTTTTAGAATCTATTAAAAAAGTTACAGACGCTGATACAAAAGCTTTATTGGGTAATTGTGGTCTTTCTGTTCAATATGCAATCATGATGGGTTTAGTGGAAGAGGCCTTGGAAAAGCACCCGGGTAAAGAAATTAAAATTATAGTGCCACCTAATTGCTATGGTGGAACAAATGACCAGGCAAGAAGGGTCGCGGCTTGTATCCCAAATGTAGAAATCTTAGACTTGCCAGTAGATGGTGATAATGATATGGTGCAGAGCACTGATCAGGTGTTGGATCAGGTATCCAAAGAAAACGCTTTGCCCTACATCATTGCTGAAATTCCAACTAATCCCAGAGTAGAAGTTCCGAATCTGGACAAGTTAAGAGCTGTTTTAAGTAAAGAACGAAAAACCTCAACTGGTGAGAAGGCAATTGATCCGGTTTTTATTTTAGATCAAACTTTTTGTCCGAACATACATTTTTTAAGCGAGGAAGGAATACTTTCTGATATTCGTGTGATATCATATGTAAGTGGATCAAAGTTCCCTAGCGGTGGAAAATGTACAGCAGGTTATGTTTCATCAAATCAAAAAGCAGCCGAATTGATGAAAAATATAGAAAAGCATCTAGGGCTTTGCGATAATGAGGCTACCGATCTTCAAACAGAAATACTAGCCGAGCAATTGCCTTCGATGAATCAAAGAATTGCAGATGCTTACAAAAACACCAGAGAATTTGTAAATCACATCAAGGAAGTTTTACCAACAGCCAAGATCAATTTTGTTTCAGAGGAATTAGCAGAGCAAGGCTTCACTCCTTCTGTCTTTTCTTTAGATCTTCCTACCAAAGGGGATACACATGAAGAAAGAGAAAACTATAAGAGAGCTTTAAATCTCAAGTTGATTAATATGATGATCAATGAAATCCCTGAGGAAAGTAAATATTGTGTGAGCTATGGTCAGCTAAAAGGCTGCTACTGGACGATTCCTGCTACATCTACTCAGGGAACTACCAAAGAAGATGATAAGGATTATATCGCCAGAGTATCAGTATCTCCTAATTTGGATCTTGAATTGCATAAAAAAGTGTTTTCGGATTTCGTAGAACAAATTTGAATGCAGTGGTGGATTAGAAGTTCTTATTACAATTAAATCGTGACTTTAGGCTAATATTTAATCAGAATTCATTTAAAAACGTAAGAGAAATTAAGAGTTGATCAAAATCAACAGATTTGACACTTAATTTAATAGTTTTTGATGATGAAGGAAAGTAATAAAACCAATAAGGCTGAAAATTCTCAAGTAGTAGTAATAGGAACTTCCGCAGGAGGGCTAGATGCATTAAAAGAACTACTAAGTCAACTTCCCAAAGACTTCCCCCTTCCGGTTTTGATTGTGAAACATATTTCTCCTGACGCTATTGGAAATATACTTTTAGATGAGCTTAATAAACTAGACACCCTAAAATGTGAGCATGCTAAAAGTGGAAATGAACTAAAGCCGGGAACCGCATACCTCGCGCCATCAGATCATCATCTGTTGATTGGATCAGATCGGAAAATGCTTGTGACCAAAGGAGCTCATGAAAACAGGTCACGACCAGCTATCGATCCCTTATTTCGATCAGCTGCCGTAGCCTTTGGAGCTGGCGTCATCGGCATATTGCTAACAGGTTATCTTGATGATGGAACCTCTGGTATGAAAGCTATTAAAAAATGCGGTGGGACTTGCATTGTGCAGGATCCGGAAGAAGCGGAATATCCGGATATGCCGAGAAATGCACTGAATAACATTAAGGTTGATTATTGCCTATCTATAGCTGAAATGGGTGCCTTGATCAGCAAAATAATTTCACAAAAATCTTCTCAAAAGGATTCCCATGGAGAAAAGCGACAAGCTATTCCAGAAGATATTCTAATTGAGGCTAAAATTGCTGAACGCGTGTTAAGTGATTTATCATCTGTAAATAAACTGGGTGATCAGGTTCCTTTTAATTGTCCGGGTTGTGGTGGTGTTTTATGGAAAGTAGGAAAAGATGATGATTCGCGGTTTCGATGCCATACCGGACATGCCTACACTGAAGCTTCCCTTTTAGCCGAACAAACAAAAAAGATTGAAGAGACGATGTGGACTGCTTTACGGATGTTTGAGGAAAATAAAAACCTACTAACTGAAATGGCCAGGGGAAATCAAGGCGTTGGGTCTAAAACAGCCCAGGAGAGGGTAAAAATGTCACAAACTCATATTGACAGAATTAGAGCAATTTTGAAAACAGGTGAGAATGAAGGCGGGGATGATATGCCTAGCTAGAGAACATAATAAAGATGGCTAAGACCATAAATAGGTAATGACTCTCATACTATAAACCCTTCTTTTGAACCAGAGAAAGGTACTTAAATTGAAAAAAAGATAAAAAAATGAAACTATTCAACATAATAAATTCTAATAATTGGCTTAGCATAGAGCTTACGCTGCTCCAGCTGTATCCTGATCAGAAAAGATTAATTCACGCATACAGAAGCGTTTTTGAAAATTTAAAAAGTCTAAATCCTAAAGAAAATAAGATGCGAATAGTATTGTCCGAAGAAGATTGCGACTTTGAAAATGAATATGCGTTAAACACATATATTGACATTTCGGGACAAGATGACACTAAAGATGAGTATGGAAATATAATATCCTATGCAATTGAATTTACAGAATGGAAGAAGTGGCTTGGTATGGATATAGCGCCAGATACTTTAAGGAATTTTTCTGAATTGGAGATAATTAGCCATTGCCTATACGAGATGACATTCATAGGATATGATGAAGCCGAAATTCAAGAGGAACGTAAATCACTTGAAAATACACTAGAAGAATTTCAAAATTTAAATAATCAAGTGAAAAAGCAGAAAACAATATCATTTGAAGAATTAAAGAAACGTCTTGAAGAATAGATAGATCACAACTATAACTTTGCCTATATGCTGCATATGTAAGAAAATAGAAGTGATAAAAATTCTTGTTTCCTGCTAAAGTAATTCTGTGAGAAATTTCCCATTGGGAGAATTCCAGCCAAAGGCTGGTCAGCCTCTGGCTGAAAAGGGGGCTAAAACAGAAACCGCATTACTCGTACCCGAACCACCTATATTCACCACCATGCCAAACTGAGCATCTTTCATTTGATATCCCCAGGCTTCTTGCATCAATTGTTTATAAATGTAGGCATGCATCCCAACTCCTGTTGCACCAATTGGATGGCCTTTAGCTTTTAACCCGCCAGACAAATTTATTGGTGATTTTCCATCTGGATAGACTTTGCCACTTTCCAGGGCTTCAAACTCTCGGCCTGCCGGAGCAATTCCCATGGCACTATATAATAAGAGCTCAGTTATGGTAAAGCAATCATGTACTTCTGCCAGACTGATATCTTCAATGGAAAGACCAGCGCTTTTTAATGCTTTATCAACTGCAAAAGCTGCACCTTCCAGAAAATAATCGGATTTATTTTTTCCAAAGCTATCCAAATAATCAGCTGCGCTGTAAAAGCTTTTGATGGCTACTGATTTTCCGCTGCTTATACTAGCATCTTCAAGCACTAAAGCCGCTGCACCATCAGAAACCAGCGAACAATCATGTAATCGTAGAGGCTGATAAATTATAGGATTCTTTTCATCGGGAAGTGATAGAATATCTTCTGCAGATTTAGGCTTTTGAAGTTGGGCTAATGGATTTTCAGCCGCATTTGAATAAGCTTTAGCCGAAATTTTGGCTAACCAAGGTCGAAGCTGCTCTTCTGAATAATTGTAATGTTTCATCCATCCTTTAGCTAAATCTGCAAACATGCAAGGAGCCGTTACGGATTTACTTCCTTCTTCTGGCCAGTAAGTGGCTAAGGCCAAAGCTTCCGTGACTCCTGCAATATCCAAATCCGTCATTTTCTCTATCCCAACCACCAAAACGCGTTTCATCATACCCGCTTTTATCGCCATAATAGCCATGTGGATAGCAGAAGAACCTGATGAACAGGCTGTTTCGGTTCTATACATGGGCTTGTGGCGCAGCTCAGGAATAGCATTAACACCAAAAGAAGCGATGTTTTCCTGCCGATTGAAAGCTCCGCCACTGTAATTCCCTACAAACACGCCATCAATAGCAGAGGCTTCAATTGCTGCATCATTTATAGCTCCTTTAGCTGCTTTTTCATAAAGCGTGTATAAAGTCTCGCCTTCTAATTTGCCAAATGAAGAATGATAAGCCCCTATTATATTTACACCTAAATCCATTTCTTTTTCTTTTATGTCAAGTTAATAAAAGTATGGAAGAAACATTGACTTGATTAGCTATAAATAGATTGAATTGCTGGAGGCAGTTAATTTTTATTTTAATAAGAGAAATATTAAATAAAATTACCCTTTTGGGAACTTATTATTTAACTTTACAGTAAACAATAGAAGAAATGAGGGTTCTCGCTAAAAAGATTCTTCGTGAATTCTGGGAAAACCATGCCGAAACAGAAGAGCAGTTAAAAACCTGGTATAAAGAAGCCTCAAAAGCTTCCTGGAATAACCCATCTAACATTAAAGAAGACTATGCAAGAGCTAGTATACTTAAAGGTGGAAGGGTGGTTTTTTACATTTGTGGCAACAAGTATAGGTTGGTAGTTGACATCAACTATTTAAGACAATGGGTATTTATAAGATTTATTGGAACACATTCAGACTATGATAAAATTGATGCAAATACAATTTAATATGAATATAAAAGCAATAAAAAATGAAAGTGATTACAATCAAGCATTAAAAAGACTTGAAGAAATATTTCATGCTCCAGCTGATACAAAAAAGGGCGATGAAGCGGAAGTGCTTTCTATATTGATAGAGAAATATGAAGACGAGCATTATCCTATTGAAGCTCCAGACCCAATTGAAGCTATTAAATTTAGAATGGAACAAATGGGAATGAAGAATAAGGATTTGGCTGAAATAATAGGATATAAAAGCCGTGCTTCAGAAATATTAAGTCGAAAAAGAAAATTAACCCTTAAAATGATTCGAAATCTGCATGACAAATTGAAAATCCCATATGAATCTTTGCTGACTAAATATTAGAAATTAAATTTTATTAATGTGAATGAATCTGAAATTGAAGTGCTAACTGTCGAACAAAAGTCAATGCTGAAAATGAGTGAGCGAGATGTAAAAGATGGAAATTTAATCTCTCAAGATCAAATTATGAAAAGAAATCTCCAATGGCTCAACGCAAAGTAGTTAGCTAGTCCTCGTTTGTCAATAGGATTTCTTAATTAAAGAGTTTTTAACTCGAATAGAATGCTTTTTACTAATTTAACAATAGCATTCGCATTACAGATGCGAAAATTTAGTCATCCTCTTTACCCCAAAGGGGTGCCAATGGCACAAAGGAAGATGAGAAATAATTCGGCTACTAACAACCACTTTTCTAAATATCCAAAATTATATCCCCCAATAAAATCCTATCTCTAGCTCTTCCGTTAGGATAAAACTATAGATGTCATTAAAATTGTGCATTCGAAATAAATTTGAAGAAAACAGGCAAAGTCATATTAATCATTTTGGGTAGCATTCTATTGCTCCTAGTTGCGGCTATACTTTCTCTCCGATTGCCTGTAGTTCAGCAAAAAATCACCAATTATGCCACTAACTTTGTAAGCGAGAAAACACAAACCAAATTTGAAATCGACCGCCTTTACATCACTTTCCTAGGGGAAGCCCAAATAGAAGGGCTTTATGCCGAAGACACAAATAAAGACACACTAATTTATGCCTCTTCCATTTTAGTAGATGTTGCTTGGAAACCACTTTTGGATGGAAATGTGGATGTAAAAGATTTAGAGCTAATTGGTATTACTGGTAAAGTCCATAATAATTCCGTTGATAGCAGTTACAATTTTCAGTTTTTGATTGATGCTTTTGCAAATGCTGATTCTACCAATACACAAAAGGAAGTTAGCAAAACGGATACTACTTCCTCCACTACTATCAATGTTCGCCATATCCTTTTGGAAAATATTGACTTGAGCTTTCAGGATATCAGTGTGAAAATGAAAACCAATCTGAAATTGAATGAACTCGAGCTTTCATTTGATGTATTCGATTTGGACAGTATGCATTTTGATATTGAAGAATTTATCCTGCAAAATGTCAAAGCTGACTATTCGCAAGGATTAGCTTTTCCGCCTGCAGAAGAAGACACTACAGAAAGTACTTTGCCAAAAATTCAAGTTCAAAAACTTAACTTGAATAATATTGATTTGAGATACAAGACCCTTTTTGATAGTTTGCAATTAAGCACGCTCATTGATTTATTAAATATAAAGAACGCAAATGTAGATTTGGCTAAAAATAATATTGAGTTAGATTATTTTGAAAATAATATTAGCCATTTTAGAATGACACTGCCAGTTGCTTCAGATTCTGTACAGCAAAAAACTGATAGTCCATCTTCTCCTTTTGAGTTCCCTGAATATAGTATAAAGCTGCACACTTTTAATTTTGAACTGGCAGATTTGGACATAAAATCTGCTGGGAAAATCAATACTTCAGCAGGTTTCAATCCTGATAATATGCAGTTTCAGGACATCAAGCTTAAGTTAGAAAATGCTAAATATTTAGCTGAAGATTTGGGTATAGAAAATTTAAGTTTTTCAGCTCAAGACAGCAAAAATTTCCAGTTAAAAGAGTTAAGTGGAGCTGTAAACTTCAATGCTAAATCAGCAGGATTAAAGAATTTGAAAGTAGAAACCACCAACTCCATTTTGAATTCTAATGCAAGTATTGATTTTGCTTCCATCGATTCATTATTTGCTGGAAGCTTTTATAAAACACAATTCAATCTGGATTTGAAATTGCCTACCACTTTAAGTTTAAAAGATGCTTTCTATTTCTCGCCTGAATTAAAATCAGATACAAGTTTAATGGCATTATCAAAATATCCAGCAAAGCTGTACGGCAAAATCAGTGGAGATGACAAAAATATAAATTTACAGCAATTCCGTATTTTATATGGAAAGAAAACCACTATTGCTTTAAGAGCTAACCTCAAAAACTGGGAAGATTTTGAAAACTTATCTGCTTCTTTTGAAAATTTAGAGTTGAAAAGTAATGTCTCTGATTTTTCATATTTCATGCCGAAAGATTATCCTGAATATTATCCTCAAAAAGTTAATTTAAGCGGAAATGGAAACTATAATAAAGGAAAGATTAAAGCAGATTTATTGGCCATATTAGATAATAAAAGCCGAATTAAAGCCAAAGGAAATTTCAATTCCAATGAGCCCGAAAGCTATCAGGCAAATATCAAATTATCAGATTTGGAACTAGCAAAATGGTTGCAAGACAGCCTACGCTTTAATACGGCAGACCTTGACTTAGTCATCAATGGTAAAGGGTTGAAGCCTGAAGAAATGAATACGCAAGCCGCGGTCAGCATAAGGAATTTCAGTTATATGGCAAACCCATTCGATACCATCAATATGTCTGCTTCTTTGGTGAAAAGCCAGTTAGAATTCAGCAGTAATTATTCAGATTCCATAGCTGAGTTTGTTCTCACTGCTACGGGAAATATTGATTCCATTCAACAAAAGATTAATCTAAATGCTGATATCAAAATGCTTGATTTATTGGCATTCAATATTTCAGACAGTGCCGTTTGGGCTTCTACTAAAGCTAAGGTCAATGTTGAATTAGACACCTTACATCAATCTTTCAAGCTATATCTATCAGAAACCAAGCTAACCAGTGCTATTGAAAGCATCTCTTTTACTCCTTTAGATTTAAAAGCGTACAATTCCGAAGATAGTTCTAGTGTTCAATTAAATTGGGAAAATATTGCCTTTGACCTAAATATGAATCACGGCTTTGATAAACTCGTTTTTGCAGATTTAGAGGCTTCTAAGCTTCAAAAGGCTAAGATTTTTGAAGTAGATACTACTGACAGACCTATGCGGCTTTCCTTTTCATTATTGGCGAAAGAAAGTCAAAATTTAATGGATTTTCTTCCATTGGACATAAGCTTTAAACCAATTAATGCAATAGGAAATTACAATAGCTCAGAAGAGATAGTAGATTTCAAACTTACAGTACCGCAATTTCAATATCAGGATATTAATTTGGATAGCTTAAACTTGAGCATTAATAATTCGGAAGAAGAATTTCATGTAAACACTAACTTTCAACGAATCACCTCTGGCGCTTTGAGTATTTATCCGACTATTTTGAGAGCAGATATAACTCCTAATAGAGCTCTATTTAATTTCTTTGTTGAAGATTCGCAAGCAGATAGCCTTTTTCATGTAGATGCCATTGCTGAAAGAAAGCAAGACTCATTATTTTGGTCGCTTGAGCCTAAAAATCTTATTCTGAATGCAAAAGACTGGAATATGCACCCTGAAAACAGAATATACTTTGACACGGCTACTCTTCAGATTCAAAACATGATTTTTGAGCGAAATAAGCAACTTTTTGAAGTGAAAACTGCATTTGAAAACAACATTACTTCACTTCAGTTGAATTTTGAGAATTTTAGACTTGAAAATTTCTTCGCTATCATCAATGCAGAAGAAAGTCCTACAAAAGGAACTATAAAGGGCGGAATCAAACTGGAAAACTTACAAAACCTAATGGCTTTTTCAGCTTCCCTAAAAATCGATAGTTTAAACATTTTTGATGAAGAAGTGGGAAATTTAAGCCTCAATGCAGAACAAGAATCGGAAAATCGATATGGATTCAATCTCTCTTCTAAGGGAGAAGTAAGTTTTAGAAGTAAGGGCTGGTTCGATAATAATCCTGAAATCCCTGAATTTGATTTTGAACTGGATATGGACAGTGTTTCACTTCCCTTTTTAACAAGTTTTTCCAATGGTTTGATAAAGGAAGCTAGTGGAAATTTAGCCGGGCATTTTAATTTCAGTGGAAACACCGAAGATTTTATTTATGATGGTAGGCTTACCTTTCAAGAGGCCTCTCTTTTCTTCCCTTATCTTAATATGGCATATAAATTGCCAGATGAAGTAATCAATTTAAAAAGTGAAGTGATTAAGCTCAATAATTTCACTCTTTTGGATGAACAGAATAGCAAGATGAAACTGAATGGAGTGGTCACAACCAAAGATTTGCTCAATCCAAAATTTGATTTACGACTGACAGCAGAGAATTTTCAATTGCTAAACACTACTAAAGATGAAAGTGATTTGTTCTTCGGTAAGGCATTTTTCAATGCCGATATTGAATGGAAAGGAAGTCTTGACCAGCCGATAATTCAGGCTAGAGTGGGCTTAACTGAAAAAACCGATTTGACTTATGTTATACCTGAAATGCGAATAGATGTAGTTGAGCAGGAAGGTATTGTGACTTTCACGAAACCATATCAAGCTTCTGATACTATTCCTTCCTCTGATTCGGAATTAAAAAGGAGCGCTGATATTGATGGTATGGAATTGAATGCCATTATCAACACTGATAAAAATGCTAATTTTAAAGTGATAGTAGATGAGAAAAGAGGTGATTATTTAACCGTTTCGGGTGATACAGATTTGAATTTAACTATGAGAAAAAATGGAGCCATCAGCTTGAATGGAAATGTGGAGGTAAATAAAGGTTATTATCAATTGAGCTTGTATGATTTAGTGAAAAGAAGATTTGAAATTCAGCCGGGTAGTAGAATCAGCTGGTCAGGTAATCCTTATGAAGCTGCCTTGGATATTACTGCTTTATATAAAACAGAAACCCCTGTGAATACTTTAATGCAAGACCAAATTTCTTCCGCGTCCTCCTCAGTGCAAACCCAATACCGTCAAAAATTGCCATTTTATGTTCAACTTTTCGTGGACGGTAATTTAAGCAAGCCTGAGATTTCCTTTGGCTTAGATATGCCGGAAGCAAGCCGTGGAGCATTAGGTGGGAATATTTATCAACAAGTTCAAGCAATTAACACCAATGAAACCAGATTGAATAAACAAGTATTTTCTCTATTAGTATTAAATCAATTTTTCCCAAGTGGAAGTAGTAATGGAGGGCCAAATTCCGAAGCGATTGCAAGAAACAGTGCAAGTCAGATTTTAAGCAATCAGTTGAACAAATTGAGCAGTCAATATGTGAAAGGCGTAAACCTTAATTTAGACTTAAACTCTTATGAAGATTATCAAAGCGGGACACCACAAGACAGAACCCAACTAGAGATGAGTTTGAGCAAAAATTTATTTAATGACCGCTTTAGAGTGGAAGTAGGTAGCCAGGTAGATTTGGAAGGACAGCAAAGGACTCAGCAGCAAGCCACTGACATAATTGGAAATATTATGGTCGAATATTTATTGACGGAAGACGGAAGATACAAACTGAGGGGTTACAGAAAAAATGAATATGAAGGCTTACTTGAAGGACAAGTAGTGGTTACAGGAATATCAATTCAATTCAGTAAAGAATTTGAGAAGTTCAATGATCTTTGGCAAAAAACAGAGGAGGACAAGAAGTGAGAAAGATTCTTCTACATATCATATTGATAAGCATATTGGGGGGAGCTTTTTACTCTTGCAATACTACTAAACATTTGCAAGAAGGAGAAAGACTTTATTTGGGTGGTGAACTTAAAATTAAGGATGCTGAAAAAATTAAATACAAAAAGGAATTATTAAGAGGATTGGAGAAAGTAAACAATCCAGAGCCTAATAAAAAAATTGCAGGAATGCGCATAGGCTTATGGGCACACCAAAAAGTAAAAAATGATAATGCCGGATTCTATGCAAAATGGGTCAATAAAAAAATTGGAGAACAGCCAATATTACTGGAAAAGGTTAATACCAATAGTGTGAGAAAATTGATGAAAAACCGAATGGAAAATTTGGGCTATTTCGACAGTCATATTAATTATGAGATCATAGAAAATCAGAAAACAGGCTATATTGAATATGAAATAACCCCAGGTAATCGCTTGCATATTGATTCTATTTATTACCAACAAGTAGGCGAATATATAGTGGACAGCCTCATTCAAAATTATCTTGACAAGGAGACACCAATCAAAAAAGGAGATCCTTTTTCACTTGAAAAATTAAAAAAAACCAGAAACGATATATCTGACTTCCTAAAAAAGGACGGCTACTATTATTTCACTTCCAATAATTTGCTTTTTGAAGCAGATACGCTTAATACGCCAAAACAAAATGAAGCAGTTATGGAGCTTCGAATAAAAGATGAAGCCTCCAAACTTGCGCTTGTACCTTTTGAAATTAAGGACATTCACGTATTTCCAAAATATTCATTGGACACTTCCCAAGGAGGTAAAAAAGCAGATACTACAGTTTTAAATGAGGTAGAATTCATTCAATCAGAGGTGTTTTTTAGACCTGATCGACTTTACCCTTATCTTTTTATTCAGGAAGGAGAACATTACAGCCCTGAAAATGAAAGCTATACGAGCAAAAGGTTAAATTCTTTGAAAACCTACCGCTTTGTGAACATTCGATATGTAGAAGATAGTTTACTGGAAAATGGCAAGGGACAATTAACTGCCAATATTTATTTATCTCCTTTGAAAAAACGTTCGTTTCGTTCGGAACTACAGGTAGTAAGTAAATCTAATAATTTTGTAGGCCCAACTTTGAATTTTGAATATCTAAATAGAAACTTATTTAAAGGTGGAGAAGCTTTAAGGATATCCAGCAAGATTGGTTATGAAGCGCAGCTTAATAGTGGTAATATTTCCACGGGTTTGAACAGTATTGAGACTGGAGTAGCTGCAGAATTGATAATACCAAGAATGGTTACTCCATTTCCGATAGAGGAAAGATTTCGGTACTCCATTCCTAAAACCAAATTCAAATTATCCTATGATTTACTCAATCGCTCTCAGTGGTTTAATCTCAATTCCTTTTTAGCGATTTATGGTTTCGAATGGAATCCTAATATTTTTGTTACCCACAACTTAAACCCTGTTTCCATTAACTATATTAATATTGGAAATGAAAGTGAGGCATTTTTAAAGCTATTGGAAGGAAACCCATTTCTAGCGCGAAGCTTTGAACAGCAATTTATTCCTGGTTTATCCTATAGCTTTCAATGGAGTCAGCTAGTGAGGAATATTAAAAGAAATCGCTTTTACTTTGCTTTTAATGCCGATTTTGCCGGAAATGCTTTGGCTTTAGCACAAAATATTGGGGGTGTTACAGGTGATAATAAAAAATTCTGGGGGCAAAGTTATGCGCAGTTTTCCCGCTTTGATTTTGACATTCGAAACTACCAAAATATAGGAAAAGAAAGCAGATTAGTCAGTAGGGTTTTTGCAGGTATTGGTTTGCCTTATGGAAATTCAGTCAGTTTACCTTATTCAAAACAGTATTTCTCAGGTGGGCCAAATTCAGTTCGTGCATTCCGTATTAGAAGTTTGGGCCCCGGTAATTATCAACCTGAAGATCAAACAGATGGGACAAGCTTTTTTGATCAGGCAGGAGATATTAAGATTGAAGCCAATCTGGAATATCGTTTTCCAATAATTTCCTTTTTGAAAGGAGCTGTTTTCACAGATGCTGGAAATGTATGGCTGAGAAATGCTGATGGCCGAAACGGCAAATTTACTTCCAATTGGATCAATGAAGTGGCAATAGGTTCTGGTGTTGGCTTAAGAGTAGATATTGAATTTTTTGTGATCAGATTGGATGTAGCCACACCACTTCGCAAGCCTGGTGAAAATGGCTTTCAATGGCAGGACAGTTTCGAACTGGGAGATAAAAGCTGGAGACAGCAAAACATCAATTGGAATTTTGGGATAGGGTATCCTTTTTAGGTGACGAGGTGTTGAAGTATTTAGGTGATGAGGCATAAAAGTGTAGAGGTAAGTACCGAAGGTCAGACCGGAAAGCCCCCTTAATCCCCCAAATAGGGCAGACTTGTGGCATCACAATATTAAAATATTGTATAAATAAATAGAAGTCCATTGTGAGATATTTTCCTTGCACTCCTTGCTTTTACTTATAACCTACGACTTATTACTTACGACTTAAAACTATAAAAATGCAAGCAATTATAATCAAAAACACAGGCGGGCCAGAAGTAATCCAATTGGAAGAAAGAGAAAGCCCAAAAGTTAAGGCAGATAAAGTTTTAATAGAAGTAAAAGCTGCTGGTGTAAACAGACCAGATGTTTTTCAAAGAATGGGGGGTTATCCTGCTCCGGAAGGTGCGCCTGATGATATTCCCGGATTAGAAGTGGCAGGTATTATTAAAGAAGTTGGAAAAGAGGTAAAGCAATGGAAAGAAGGAGATAAAGTTTGTGCTTTGGTGGCAGGGGGAGGTTATGCTTCAGAAGTTACTGCTCCATCAGAACAGTGTTTACCAATTCCAAAAGGACTGAGTTTTGTAGAAGGAGCCTCTCTTCCAGAAACATTTTTCACAGTTTGGTCTAATGTATTTGATAGAGGAAGATTTCAAAAAGACGAAAGTTTTTTAGTGCATGGGGGAACTTCAGGCATAGGGGTAACGGCCATTCAAATGGTGAAAAGTATGGGGGGAAAAGTTTTTACCACAGCAGGCACACAAGAGAAATGTGATTGTGCTATTAAATTAGGCGCTGATTTAGCCATTAATTATAAAACTCAGGATTTTGAAGAACACCTCAAAGAAAAAAAAGAAGGAGTAGATGTGATCCTGGATATGGTAGGCGGAGATTATACTGTCAAAAATATTAATATTCTAAATCAAGAAGGTAGATTAGTTATCATCAATGCAATGAAAAATGCAGAATCTACTCTCAATATGAAAAAGGTGATGGTGAAAAGGTTGACCATTACAGGTTCTACCTTGAGGGCTCGTTCTGCTGAGTTTAAGGGAGCAATTGCCAAAAATCTCTTAAAACATATTTGGCCAAAAATTGAAACAGGAGAGATTAAACCTGTAATTTATAAAACATTTCCTTTAGCAGAAGCTTCCAAAGCACATGAACTAATGGAAAGTAGTGAGCATATTGGAAAAATTATTCTTACGCTTGAATAGTAGATTCTAAATTAATCAAGACATATTACATACTAAAATTAGGTGCTTTAAATTCAATGGTTTTATAATTCTAAAAGCTTTATGTAGCTTTTAAGTTTAAAGCACGTTATTGCTAAAATATGAAAGAAAGATTTATCTCCACTTTTCAGTCCTATTGGGAAAATATCCTTGAGAAAACACCTGAAATTACGCTTGGCTTTGCCCTATTGCTATTCTTCATCTTTATTGGTGTATTTATCAGGAGATTAATAGAAAATCGTCTTAAGAAAAAAGTTCAGGACAGAATACTATTAGTTTTCATAGGAAGAGCGGTTTTACTGATATTTTCTATCATAGGAATAGTGGTTTTCCTAAAACAAGTAGGCTTGGGAAATGCTGCAGGAGGCTTGCTTGCTGGTGCAGGAGTTTCGGCTTTAATTTTAGGATTTGCTTTTAAAGATCTGGGCGAAAATTTCCTTGCCGGGTTCTTTTTAGCATTTAGCAGGCCTTTTAGTAGTGGAGATATAATAGAAATAAATTCTTTAGTAGGTAAAGTGAAGGAAATGACTCTTCGGAATACACACATCCGCACTTTTGATGGACGAGATATTTATGTACCCAATGCTCTATTAATAAAAAATCCTTTGACCAATTATACCAAAGATGGCTTGATGCGCCATGAGTTTGTAATTGGGATGGATTATAATATAAATATTAATGAGGCAACAAAACTTATACTTTCCACCCTTGACACTCAGGAAAATATAACTTCAATTAAAGGTTTAGAACCTTTTGTAACCATTGAAAAATTTGCTTCGAGTACTATAAACCTTAAAATATTTTTTTGGATTAATACGCATGATTTCCTTGGGTCAATATACGTTTTAAAAAGTCAAGTGATGCAAGAAATTGTAGAAGCCCTTATTGAAAATGGTTTTGGTATGCCGGCAGATATTTTCGAGCTTAAAATTTACCAAGAGAACAATCCAATACCCATAAACATCAAAAATTTTGAATCATTTATAGACGCTAATAAAAATAAATTATGAGAAAATGGATAGCAGATTTGCAAAAGCTATATCTAAGAGTAATTAATAGTATAGCATTTTATCCAACTTTGCTGTCGATATTTTTTCTTGTTCTTTCATTATTTATTATCCAGGTAGAGTACTCCAAATATCTAATTGATCTAAAAAAAGAATTATCAATTTCGTTAGTTAACAATTCTGATAATGCCAGACTAATTCTGGGAACCATAGTTGGTAGTATAATTTCCTTAATGGTTTTTAGTTTTTCTATGGTAATGGTAGTGTTAAACAGAGCTACAGCTACATTATCTCCAAGGGTGCTTCCTGGACTAATTTCCAACCGTTTTCACCAAATGGTTTTGGGTATTTATTTGGGCACTATCATTTTCAGTTTATTGCTTATAGTTAATATTGATGCTCCCAATAGAGAATTTCAAGTGCCTTCTTTAGGGATCTTGCTTAGTATGATACTTTCATTTATTTGCCTGGGGCTTTTCGTTTATTTTATCCATTCTATCTCAGAAAAAATTCAGGTAGATAATATTTTAAACGATCTTAAAAAAAGCACTTACAAGGCTATCACAGAATCTGATTTTAAAGAAGAGGATATTGAAAAGAAAAATCCCTTTAAAGACCAAAAACCAAATTTTAAAGATTGGCATAAACAAAAAGCTTCCAAATCAGGGTTTTTAAAAAGAATTTCTTCTCAAAGTTTATCCACCTTTTGTGCAGAAAATGAAGTAAAGGTTAAAATGGAAATTCAAACGGGCACTTACCTTGTAGAACATTATCCTTTTGTACTCACTAACAAAGAATTGAATGAAGAGCAAAATGAAGCCCTATTAGCATGCTTTACACTTTATACTGAAGAACATATCAACGATCACTTTTCATTCGGTTTTGGACAAATATCTGAAATAGCAGTCAAAGCATTAAGCCCTGGTATAAATGATCCCGGAACTGCTATCAGAGCCATAGATTTATTAGCTGAATTGTTTATTCAACTCATGCTAATAAGACAACAAGTTTTTATAAAAGATAAGGATGATAATATATGTGTTTATTTAATGCCTATTACTTTTGAGGACATCCTATATCGAAATTTCACACCCATCAGAAATTATGGACGAGAGGATGTACGGGTTATGCTTCAGCTTTTAGCAAGCTTAGAAAAAATGCTTGAAGTAGATAGGGAGAAGAAATTATATTATAAGGAAATCTATGATTTTATATTTAGCACAATTAATTCCTGTGAAGGTCAATTTGAAAATAAACTTGACAGAGAAGAGCTCAACAAAATTATTAATCAAATCAATATGAAGCTCACAAATCCGCAACAGTTCCAGCTACTCTGATAACAGAAGTTTTGTGCTTTCTAAAAGCGGTATCAATATTAATTGTAGGAAAGTTATTTCCTTACCACAAACCTTTTGCTTATAATTTGCTTGTCAGTAATCACTTGAATAAAATATAAACCTGAATTTAGGTCATTAATGGAGATTTGATAATTATTATTATCAAGCTTACCGCTCGATTTAACTAAGCCTTTTATGTCAATAATTTGATACGTTGCTTGTGAAAAATCCGAACCATCAATATTGATATGCTTTTGTGCTGGATTTGGATAGATTTTTAGTTTCAATTCATTTTTAAAATCTTTATTTACAGCTGTTATGGCTGACGTCAATTGATTATAAGTATTTAACACTTGATTTTCGCCTTCTTTCACTCGATAAGCCCGAAGTTTACCACTATTTGGAAATTCTTCTCTTCCATTCTCAACTTCATTAATTCCAAATTTGAAATCAATAGAAGATCCAATACCAATATTTGCTAACGCAAGAGTGAAAATACCATCACCATCTTCATCAAGTAATGTTTGTTCCTCAGCACCCATGGCATTTTCACTGGAAATTAAAATCACTGATTCAGTATCTGGGTTGAAACCTTCTTGCTCGATTAGTTCATTCATATCCACCATCAATTCAACTGATGACTTGCTTTGTTCTGCTGTCATCAATTTATAAATATGAGTTGAATGAGCCTCCATTTCTACTATGTCCATATTGAAGCTACCACCAGAATTGACAGTAAAATTCATTTGATTTCCACTCAGTAAATCTACCAACTGATAACTTCCAGCAATTAAATTAGAGCTAGCTAAATTCAATGAGACATTACTTTTACTGTCACCAGTCAAATTGGTAACCACAATAATCTGCTCTGCATTTTCTTGTCTGATGAAGCTAAAAATAGAGTTGTCAATTGAAGTTATAGTACTGTAATTTCCTGTTCTTAAAGCTTGTTGGGTATTTCTAGTGGCAATTACATCCTGATAAGCTCTCCAGAGGGACGAAGGTTCTGTTTGTTGGTCAGCCACATTCTTATCAGGGTAATCCGTTTTTGGTGCGCGCC
>NZ_JAGXGF010000127.1 GCF_024636815.1 Marivirga sp. | reverse complement strand
CGAAGGAAGGAAAAACTTCAAAGAGGCATCGAGCCTCTTCGAAGTTTGCCCAAGAAAAGAACCTCAGGCTCATAATTGCCCGAGGGAATTATAAAATGAATTTTTAACCAAAACGGTCAATGCTATTTAGGGATAGACATAATCAAAACTTCCAACTTCATACTTCTGACTTTTAACGCTATTGATCTTTTGTCAATTGAGCTGAATTCATTCAGCTTTGTCTATTGTCTTCTTTGTTAAAACCGGTCTGACTATCGTCTGACCTAAGCAGTATTTGAGGTCAGTACCGAAGGTCAGACCGGTTTTTTATCTCCAAAGTTTTACTAATTATTGAACGATTCTATCTTTTAAAACGCACACTCCAAAAGTCCCCCTTTGGGGGATTTAGGGGGCTTTCTTTCGCCTAAAATGCCCCCATGCAATCTTTATTTCATCGTAAGTAAATTCATCTCCCAATTTGGCTTTTACATCAGCACTTCCTTTTACTCCTTCCAAAGCCATTACTTGGCAAATTTGATCAAGTTTTGTAGCATCCATTAATTCAGAAGCCGCAATTTCACCAGTTTCAATGTATTTAGAAAGATGTCCTAAAATAGTGCCCGGAACAAATTCCCTTTTAGTAGCTATTTCATCTATGCTTAAGCCTTCTTTATAAAGATTGAAAGAGATTTCAGCCGTTGGAGTTTTGTCTTTATTGGATTTCTTTTTCTTCTTAGAGTCCTTTTTAGCTTCTTCGAAAGTGGAAGATTCATGCAAATCTTTTTTGCTTAAAATTCTATTTTCTGATGCTGCAATTACAACCATTGCAGTCTTGCTGATTTGCAGAAGCTTTGATTTTAACATCTCAGTAATGTTTTCCAGCTCTTTCAAATAAGCTTTTACTTTGCTTTGATTAGAGGTGTCGATCAGATGTGCTTTGAAAGCATCAAACAAATCTTTTACTTTTGGCTTAAAATATTCTTCTGCACTATTGACCCTTTCAGCTAATTCTGGTAAATATTCATCTTTTGCTTCATAATGAGCTAATGAGCTTTGAAATTTAAGGCCAACTTTATTAATTTCTTCTAACTGCTCCTTCTTTTCTCTGGTCCAATTAGCGTATTGCTGTTTTAGAGAACGATTCTCTCCTTTATTGAAACTGTTTAAATGAATATTGACTTCTTTCATTAAACTCTGGAAATCAAAAGCTTCCCTAACACTATTGAAAATAAAGGATTTTCTGTCTGATTCTAGCTTTTGGTTGAGTGCCTCCGGAGCTTTTTTATTATCCTCAAATTGTCTTAGACTTTTGTCTAGTTCAAATGGAATATTGCTGATGGGTTTAGAGAGAATCAGTCCTTCTAAACCTGTAAGCCTTGAAAGTGCTACATACATCTGACCGGGAGCAAAGCTGTCTGATAAGTCCAAAATAGCCTTTTCAAAAGTCAAGCCTTGTGATTTATGAACGGTAATAGCCCAAGCCAACTTCAATGGAAATTGCTTGAAGGTCCCTAACCATTTTTCCTGAAGCTCATTTGTGGATTTATCCAAGCTGTATCTTTGATTCATCCATTCATATCGCTCGACTGTAACCTCATCTTTTGGATTTTTGAGTTTCACTTTGATGGTATCTTCATTCATTTCTGAAATCTCTCCAATTTTCCCATTGAAATATCTTGCTTCTCCACTGCTATCATTTTTAATGAACATCACCTGAGCTCCGATTTTAAAATTTAGTTTTTCAGGTAATGGAAACATATTTTCAGGGAAATCACCTTCAATTTCTGCTTTGTAGCTCCGCTCTGCAGTACTGAGTGATTTTAATGATTTCTCATTGAGTAAATCTGCTTTTCTGTTGTGGGTAGTGATATGGATATAACCATCTTGTTTGGATTCTTCTACGTCTTCCTCATAATGCTCGTTCAGTTTTTCAATATCTGTTTCTGAAAGATGATTATCTCTTAAGCGGTTGAGAATAGATGTGAATTCGGGATCAGATTGGCGGAAAATTTTGTCCAGTTCGATATACACCATCTCCGTTTTCTGCAAGGCTATAGCTTCAAAGAAATAGCCGGTTTTGTAATATTTATTTAAATACTGCCACTCATGTTGACGAATTACGGGTGGAAGCTGGTTTAAATCTCCAATAAACATGATTTGCAAGCCTCCGAAAGGTTGGGGGTTTTTTCTCACCATGCGAAGGATTAAATCCATACAATCCAGAATATCTGCTCTTAGCATACTGACTTCGTCAATGATCAATAATTCCAAATTGCGAATGATCTGGCGTTTATTGCCATACATTTTAAACTGCTGAAGGAATGTTTTTGGGGTATTGATTTGCTCGCTGGTTCTAGAGAAATCAACTACATTATCTTCCGGAATAAAAGTCCCAAACGGAAGCTGAAGTAAAGAGTGTAGCGTAACACCTTTTGCATTTATAGCAGCGATTCCAGTTGGTGCAGCAACGGCTACGTTTTTATAAGTATTATTAATGATATAGCGCAAAAGAGTAGTTTTTCCACTTCCTGCCTTACCTGTTAGAAATATTAATCGGTTGGTAGTGTTCACATATCGAACGGCAATTTTGGAGACTTCGGTCAGTTTGTGTTCTGGCATTTTGGGGCGATTTTGGTTTTAGTTTAGTTGTAAATGTAGGGAAAATGGCATTTTTAGAAAAATGAGAGGGGAGGAAATTATGAAAACAGGATTAAATTTCCATTTGCGAGATGTGCTAATACCAATATATTTTGTACTATATAGCAAGATTTGATTTTTCCAGCCGACACCCCTGTAGTATCCAGGGGACAGTCTCACAGAGTTAAACCAACAGAAAATAATAAGATTACCACTATTTTTTACTGTAGCAAAAATCCTGTTATCTCTTTTGAAGTTCAGTTTAAAGACTTCGAGTATTTGATTTAAGATGGACGCTTATTTCTTCATCATTAACTTTAAAGTTTTGATCTGACTAGCTTTCCTAATTTTCAATAGATATAAATCATTTCCTAATAGGCTAATATCAATTACATTCTGATTTCCAGTATTGTAATGTTGAAATAGTAACCGTCCTTTAAGGTCATAAATATTTATCTCATCCCATTGTTCGGTAAGTTTAAGTCTACCTTTATTTGGATTTGGATAAGCTCTTATATCCCAATCAGTATTAATCTCTTTTTTGTTTGAAACGGTTATTCTTGCCTTTTCGAAAACGGGCCGAATCATTATACTGCCCTCTAAAATAAGGTTGGGCTCCCATGTCCCACTTTGATTGTAGAATAGTTTATCGGCACTGTTTGTGTTTTTATCAAATCCTATGGAAATCGGGTCATCATTTTCTTCTCTGTACCCAATAAAAAAGTCACCATCTAGTAAAACGGGTCTGTCAAATGAAAATCTTTGGAATTGATTGATACTTGTACTTTCATTGATTAATACATTTTGAGCTCTTAAAATATCGCTTGTATTAGCCGTAAGATTATTCCACACCAATAATGTAATGTTTTGCGTGGATGAATTTTGGCCAATATTTGGTGCATATATTTCTATTCCTGTTAAGTATCGCTCGCCTATCATTTCGTAACCTTGGGCAAGCAAATAATTTCTAGAGTTTAATTGAACCCTAGACTCAGCACTTCCATCATCGTAGGCATAATAATCATGCAAGGGGATGATGGTAGAAATGGTATCGTTTTCCCTAAAACTTAATTCTGGATAATATTGAGCTACTCCATTTATAGTTTCAAAAAACAGGCTATCATTTGTTCCCAGGTTGAATTGGAAATTAAGATAGACGGAATCTTCTGTTTCTTTTTCACTCATTAAATGATTGATGAAGTTTGATTTGTTTTTGACTTGGTATGTAAATTGGGCTGTGTCTTGTAAATCAGTTAAAAACACACCATCTACATCTAAAGAATCAATAAGATTTTGTGGCTTAAGGGTGTCATAAACAATGCTAAAGAACTCTGTACCAAAAGAGAAATTATTAGCATTTCCTGCCCATAGGTTATTATAAATAAAATCTGATGTTTGAAGATTTTCTTCTAACCAAGCTTTTTCCAAATGATGCAGTGGTAATGCATAATAATCTCCGAATAGAGTTCCGGCTTTTCTTGAGAAAGTTCTGTCTTCATAAGAATCATAAGCATTGTCTTGTGTATTGACTGGTGTATTACCTTCATTTAAATAGATATAATCAATATTCCAAACATCAAAATCTCCCGCTAAATTACCTGAAACTTCAAATTTAAATTGGAAACCTGCATGTAAAAAACTACTATCATTTACTCTTTCAAAATGTTGAGAAAATAG
This sequence comes from Marivirga sp., assembly GCF_024636815.1. GTDB lineage: Bacteria > Bacteroidota > Bacteroidia > Cytophagales > Cyclobacteriaceae > Marivirga. The sequence goes on along the minus strand of NZ_JAGXGF010000127.1, from coordinate 18,998 downwards.
GGTGGGCTCTATATTTCCATTTCCTCCGAAGCCATGAACCTGAATCCAATTTCCGTCAGCATTCATAAAACTTAACTTTAAAGAATCTTGCTGATCTGGAGCGAATCCCCCATATCCTTCTTGCCAGAAAAAGCTTAGATTGATATTGGAGTTAATGGTGAAATTAGATAAGTCGATAGGTTGAGAGACCAAGCTGTCGCCAATGCCATTGTTTCCAGCATCATTATCGTAAGCTATACCTTGTCCATCAAATCCATCTAAAGAAGCTACATTGAAAGAGGGTGGGAGATAGGTATATCCATTGTTGATAAATATATTTTTACCATAAAGCCAGAGACTACTGTCTGGAGTGGTTTTATTATAAGAAAAGTCATCCCATAAAGGCAATGACAAGGTATCAATAACTAAAATATTTCTAGCGTAGGATGATTTTTGATTGCTTTGGATATGAGGAATAGCCTTCTCACTTATTTGACCTTTCGCTATAAAAAAGGAAAAAATTGATAATAAGATGATATTTAGTTTTAGAAGCCAATTTGGTTTCATATCTCATCAGGAGTCAATAATTCATCTTGAGTTTTTGTAGCTACTACCCAAATATCTACTTTATTACCGGTTCTTACCGATGTTCCTGCTTCAGGGTATTGTTGTAAAACAATTCCTGCTGCTTTTTCATCATTCTCACGAGTTTTTACCTTTCCAAGCTGTAAGCCACTACCTATAATAATAAATTCCGCATCTTCTCTACTGTTGTCTACTACATCAGGCATAGAAAAAGGTCTGCCCAATCCATTGCCAATCACTAAGTCAATGGTAGAACCTTTGGCTACATCTTCACCTTGTTCAATTTCTTTACCATTTAATTTTTGTTTTAAAACTGCATTTTGAAATTCATGCGGCTCATACGTGATTTCTCCTAATAAAAGGCCGTAGCTTTCTAAAACCATTTGTGCATTTTTTAGAGAACCATCAACCAATTTTGGCATTTTAACATTTGGTGGGCTGGTAGCATTTAAAGAAACATAAATCTTTCTGTTTTCTTTAACTTTTTTTCCTTCTTTAGGATTCTGACTTAAAACAGTTAAAGCCGGATATTCAGCAGAGTAACCGGAATCAGCTGTAACTTCATATCTTAAATCCCTTTCCAATAGAAATTCATCTAGCTCATCCAAATGTACTCCTTGCAATTGTGGGACAGTGATGCTCTCTCCATGATGAGTACTAACGGGTAAATAGATATAGAAAAAAGTTAATACGATAATAATACCTAGTCCTATAATAATGCCTAAGTGAATAAATAAATCTTTAGTAGAATTAGCTTTTAGCTTCATTTTGCAATGGTTTGTTTTTTCATTTTTTCAGTTCCGAAAGAAAGTATTTTATCAATAAAATCATAGGGTTTGTAGCCATTGATTGCTGTTTGATGAAAAATACAAGTTGCCGGTGTCATTCCTGGCAATGAGTTTACTTCAATAATAATGGTTTCTACTTTTAAATCCTCATATACCCTGACAAAAGCATCAATTCTGGCGTATCCTGTAATATTTAGAACTTCAGCTGTTTTTTTCAATGTGGCTTTCACTTGATCAGCCACTTTTTTATAGTCCTCTGCGTTTGGTGTATATCTTGCCGGTGTTATATTTTGACCTTCACCAGCTAAGAATTTTTCTTCCAAACTTAAAACTTCACCTCCTGCTAACGCTTCTGAAGGTTCAAATATTTCATATTCAATTGCTCCGTCTTCTTTAAAATGTGTTAAAAGCCCACCTGTGATTTCTAAGAAGTACTTTGCATCTTGTTTTTCAATTAGTTCCTCTAATAGAAAGAAATTCTTCTGAGGAAATTCCTCATTTTTCTTAAGCTTCAAAATATGAGCTAGATCCTCAATAAATTCAGCTTGTAGTCGGAACATCATGCCCGCAAATGCTTCAAGTTCTGTGCGGTTCTTTATTTTTTTAACTGCAGAACTGCAACCGTCATCAGCAGGTTTGGCAATTAAAGGATATTTTAATTGCTTTTCAATTGAATTAATCTCTTCTTCTTTATTGCTTTGCCATTGATCTTCATAAACCAACCTATGATCGGCTACTGATATCCCTGCATCTTTAAGAATCTCATTTGTATCATACTTATTGATAGTGATTTTCGAACTTTCAACGTCCGATCCGTTATATGGAATGTTTAATTTCTCCAATTCAGTTTGAACAGCACCATCTTCTCCTGGTCTTCCATGGAGCGCAATAAATGCTACATCTATCAATTTGGGCAAATCATTATAGCTGATCTTCTTTAATTCTGTATTGCCTATAGCTGAATATTTCTCAGTAATCTCATTGCTTTCAAATTTAATCTGAGCAATAATAGGATGTATTTGATAATCCTGAACTTTTTCTTTGATGTCGTCAGCATTATCCTTCAACATGATGTTGATGGGCAGAACATAAAGTTCATGTTTTGCTTCATCCCCACTTAAAAAGATTGGTATTGGTAAATATTTTTCGGAAGACGCCAGTTTTTCGTAAATGTTTCTTCCGCTTTCTACTGAAATATGTCTTTCTGTAGAAAATCCTCCCATTATCACTCCAACATTAATTTTCGTTTGGGCTTCATTTTTTAACCCTTCCAGAGCACTGTCCAGTTCCTTAATCTTTTTTTGTAATTCAAAATGATGCTTTCCGGTTTTTAATCTGGCTTTTAAAGAGGTTCTGATAATGTAACTTAAAAATTGGGACGGATTAAGCCCAATTTCAGCAGCTTGATGGAAGAAAAATGAAGAAGGTAACATCCCCGAAGTTGTATTGGGGTCATTTAAAAAAACCTTTCCTTCTTTTGTGATAAAGCCGTCTATTCTTGCATAAACATCAATTTGTAATGCTTTAAATAAAGCAGCACATTGCGTTCTGATTTTCTCTATAATATCTTGTGGAGCATCAATAGGAGTGATCTTTCTGCTTATGCCCGGTAAATATTTAGAACGGTAATCAAATACATCTTTCCCTTTTCTAATTTCGGTAGGAGGTAGAGCAATTGGTCTTTCATTCTCGTCTTGAATAACAATACATGAAAATTCTTTTCCTTCAATGAAGGATTCAATTAATAGTGAATCCTCTGAATCGATTGCTTTTAATTTTATGCTTTCTTTTTGCTCTGCAAATGGATCATTAAGGAAATCTAATAATTCATCCGGTGTGTAAAGAATTTTATCTTCAATAATTACGGGCAAACCAATGCCTTCTCTGATATCCACTAATTTTGCAATAAAGGCAATTTTATCTTTCTGGCTGTAGTTTTTCCAATCGTTTTTCAGAATCTCAAGTTCGAAAAAGCTCTTTTGAACTAACTTTTCAAATTCTTCTAAATTATCATCGCTTAAAATACTAACTCCAATTGAAGAACCTTGATGTGGAGCTTTTATAACTAAAGGAAGGTCTAATTCTTTTATTAAGCTATTATAAATATTTTCATGTGATTGATTTTTCCAATCTGCTTTATTAAGAATATGGCTTTTTGGTCCTTCAAAACCAGCTTGCTGTAGGAATTGTCTTTGCGCAATTTTACTGATTCCTATTGCGGATGGCAAAATGCCAGCACCGCTAAAAGGGATGCCATTCCATTCTAAAATACCTTGAATATTACCATCTTCTCCATAAGGTCCGTGCAGTGCCAAGAATGCAAAATCAATATGCTTTTTGAAATCAGAGGGGTTTAATTTTTGTCCTACTTCAGCAATTAAATTATCCCATTCCTCATCTTGTAAATTTTTTAAAGATTCAGCATAAATCTGAACTGGGAGATTGGATTTAGGAAGGCAGTTGACAGGAGGATAAAAATCACGGATAGTTCCTTTGTAAATATATTGCCAATCCAACAATATGAAATGCCCTTTGCTGTCAATAAAAATTGGAACAGCATCAAATATAGATTTGTTAAGGTTGTCATAAACAGTTCTACCTCCGGCAAATGAAATTTCCCTTTCTCTTGACTGACCCCCAAAAAATATTCCTATTCTCATTTATTCAATTTATATGGATTTATTTAACTGAACGAAAACAATCGTTTTAATCTAAAAACCTGACAGCTTCATTCTTATAGTTTAATTAATAAGTTAATGTTAAACGAAATGTAAAAATAACATATCAATTAAGAATTCAACCCATCATTTGTGATTTGTAAATTTAAAAAACGGAATAAATTTCCCTGGAGTCTATTTTTGTATGATAAATCTTTCTGAGGCAGTAATTCTTTTAGTATTAAGCCTCAAAATATACATTCCCACAGCTAATTGCGAAACATTGAAGCTGATAAACTGATTCAAGATTTTTGGTTCAGTAAATTCCAAGAGTACTTTTCCATTCATATCCAAAACCTGAAAAAAGCCTTCTTCTGCTATATCCAAATTGAGATGTAGATTCAAATCATTTTTAGCAGGATTAGGGTAAATCACAAAAGGGTTTCTTGTATTGGGGTAAGCAGGAGGTGGTGATTGACCTACAAAAAAGGTTATGTTTTTCAGAAATACATTCTGACCATTATCATGCATCACCTTAAAAGCTAATCTTATTTTATCCCTAAATACGAAAGGTGAGAGGTCAATAAATTCATTTCTCCAAATTAATTGATCGACAACATCATTCCCAAAAGAGGTGGCTAAAGAGTCTCCTGATTTACTATAAATTAATGAGTTGAAATTTTTACCATTATCACTGGAAATATAAATCTCGAATTTTTCAGATTGCCTGAAGGCTTTTCTATAGGAAATATCGAATATTAAACCTAAATAATTGGTATTACTGACATCCAGTAAAGGGCTTATTAGCCAATCTTCTGAGGATTCTTTGGTGATTTGGTTTGAATTGCTTTTTACTCCTAAAATATCTGCACTGTAAGTCCAGCCTGCATCTTTGTCTGGATTGAATTCATACCAATTGTTGTTGTCATTTTCTTTTAAACTTAAGCGTAGCGGGGGTAGTTCTTCGAAACAATTATTCTGAAATGGTAGATAAAAAGAATTTACTATTTCACCTTCCACATCATTTGTTAATGCCCTAATTTCATATTCTCCAATATTTCTATCAGGTTGATTAATATAAATATTGACCTGGGTTTCATGACCAGAAACTAATACTTCGTCATTTAGTATATATTCTTTTATTAATTCATTCTTGTCTAAGATCTGGATTTTATAATTACCAATATTTTCTCTCCCAATATTCTTAACTGTTAGTTCTCCTTCTAAAGCTTCATCACAAAACAGCGGATTTATATCATTCCATTTTACAATTTCAATCTCTCTATTTTTCTTTGTAGATTCTTTAACATTGAACTCGCTGATATAAAAGTTATTTCCAAGTCTATTTTCTGCTACTATGCTAAAACATACAGATTCTTCATCTTTTAAACGATTTAAATCAACTTTTACAGTATCCCAATCCAGTCTAAATTGAGGGGTAAACAAGGAGTCTATTTCATAAGCAGTTGCTAAATCTGTAATAGTATTAGAAAATATTAAATCATTAAAAGTTCTTCCGCAATTATAAGACGCGTATATGCTAATTCTATTAGGAACAGAATCGCCAGTTTGTGCAAATACAAAGCTTAATTCTGGCACATCTATAGTGGTGAAGTCGAATATAGGAGAAATTATTTCTTCTTTTTCTCCGAAATTTTGTCTGTTTTCGTAAAATGGGACTCCTAATGATTTATCATAAAGCTGCCAAGTTTCCTCTTTATCTGCATTTCTGATGTACCAGGAGTTAAGATTGTTTTGGAATTTCTTTTCATAGGGTAGGTTTCCTGCTTCCAATTTTTGATAAAATTCTATTTTTTCATTATTCTCTAATCTTTCATCCTCGAAATTTCCTTCCAAATTCACATTATAAGAGATAGAATATTCTCCAACCTCAGCAAAATTGATTAGAGAAAAATAAACAATTTTTTCATTACCGCTTTCAAGCGTTTCGTTGAATTGTAATGTTTCTGTTGATATTCCTTCAACAAACAATTCGATACTATATTCATCGATAGGAAAAAGACCTTGATTTTTTATGGTGATTTGAGGACTAAAATTTCCACTGCAACTACCGGTAAATTGAGAATTGACTTCCGTTAATCCTAAATCCCGATTATAAATAGGCGGTTCTTCTAATCCCTTTGAAGTTGTGAGACTCTCTCTTCTAGGGCTGTTTTCAATTACAATTCTTACTCTTGATTTCTGATCAATAGTAAAGATATTCATACAAGCATCATTGGTATAATCCATGAAATTTTGCACCATATCCAAACTTTCACAAGTGGTTTTGGAAAGATTACATCCTGTACTTGAATTACTTGCAGTGGGAGTATCTTCGCAATAATCATCAATGGAACATCCGCCATCACCCCAGATATGTCTCAAGCCAAAAAAATGGCCCATTTCATGAGTAGCGGTTCTCCCCTTACTTTCAAAACTAGGACTGTCTGGGTTTTCCCCAAAGTAAACATAATCTATAGTTACACCATCAATTAATCTGTTATTGCTCGCTGCATCTAATCCTGCTAAATTGGAAACCGGAAATTCTGCCCAGCCTAAACTTCCATCTGCTAAATCAGCCACCCAGATATTTAGGTAATCTTCAGCGGGCCAATAACTTTCTGCACTTAGTGTTGCTCTTTCCTGATAGCTGTAATTAGCTTGACTGCCTGGAACCCGAACAATTCCATCAGTTTCGAATCCATCGGGGGTTTGTTTTGCATACACGAATTCTATTTCAAATGAAGCTGCTACATTACGGAATTCATCTAATGTTTCACTCGTATCAGCGTTTATTCTGTTAAAGTCCTCGTTAAGAATTTCTAATTGGCGATCAATTCTACTTTTTAGTAAATTCCCCCCAGTACCAACGGGTTCTCCATTATGAATAATATGAAATACAACTGGTACTTGTACTGTAGCAACTAGATTTCTTTGAAAAGAAAAAGTTTGTAGGGTTTTCTTTTTAGTCAACCAGTTCTCAAAATTTTCGGTATTTAATTCAGGGTATTTATTTTCCCTTTCCTCCAATATTTGCGGAACTGCACAACGCTCCTGTGCTTTCAGTAGATGAAAATTAAAAAGCAGAATGTATAAAATAACACCACCCCTAAGGATTATAGTTAAATAAGAGTGGTGTTGTCTTTGCATTGGTTTAGATAGTTTTGTCTAAATTTAAATAGACATTATAATAAAACCAAGAATAAAATGTAGTCTGAAATTTTTGCGATATTATATTTTGATTTTAATGTAAATTCCAAATAATATTAACTCATTGTATGGGGTAATTCTGCGTTAGGATCATCTGCTGAAGTAATATTAATAGCCTCAACAGCGGTTACTTCTGGAACTGATTTTTTAACTGCTTCTTCAACGCCCGCTTTTAAAGTCATGGTTGACATTGGGCAATTGCCACACGCACCTAGGAGCTCTAAACGTAATAGCCCGTCATTAAAATCTAATACCCTTACATTACCTCCATCTGCCTCTAAATAAGGCCTGATGGAATCTAATGCTTTTTCTACTCTATTTAAAATATCCATAATATATTATTTCAACTCGTCATTTCTACTGTTTTTGACCCCTCCAAACTTGCATTTCTAATCGCAACTTGTCGAGCTAATTTTTGTGCTAAATCCTTAAATGCGTCTGCAGAAGGACCATCTTTCATTGCAGTAGGATAGCCGGAATCTCCACTCTCACGAATAGATTGTACCAAAGGCATTTGACCTAAAAATGGGATATTATATTCCTCGCTCATTTTATATCCTCCACCTTCACCAAATATAAAGTATTTATTATCAGGTAATTCTGCAGGTGTAAAGTAAGCCATATTTTCAACCAATCCCAGAATAGGGACATTAATTTGTGGTTGTTTGAACATTCCTATAGCTTTTTTGGCATCTGCTAAAGCCACTTTTTGAGGAGTGGTAACCACTACAGCACCCGTTACAGGAATCGTCTGAACCAAAGTCAAATGAATATCGCTGGTACCTGGAGGTAAATCAATTAATAAATAATCTAGTTCACCCCAGTCTGTATCTCCGATAAATTGCTTCAAAGCTGAGCTTGCCATAGGACCTCTCCAAACTACTGCATTATCAGGTGGTGTTAGGAAACCAATTGAAATAAGTTTTATTCCGTATTGTTCAATAGGTACAATTATATTTTTACCATCTACTTGCCTTACTTCTGGTTGTTCAGCTTCACAGTTAAACATAGTAGGAATGGAAGGACCGAAAATATCGGCATCAATTAATCCTACTTTAGCACCTTCCTGAGCTAATGATACAGCTAAATTAGCTGTAATAGTAGATTTTCCTACACCGCCTTTTCCAGAACCGATAGCGATAATGTTTTTAACATTAGGTAAAAGAGGAGCTGAGCTTCTGGTTGAGGTAACGTCAGAAGTCATGTTTGGAAATACTTGTAAATCAGCACCTACATGTTGATGAATGGCATTGATACAGTCATTTTTGATAATTTCTTTAAGCGGGCAAGCCGGAGTCGTTAATACAACTGTGAAATAAACTGCATTTCCGTCTATGCTTACATCTTTGATCATATTAAGGGTGACCAAATCTTTTTTGAAATCCGGATCATCTACAGTACTTAATGCTTTAATTATGCTATCTTTAGTAACAGCCATATATATCTTTTATATTTAAAAAAATCGTAGTTTTGCTTTGAATTTGTTGCAAGTTAAACTTTCTCAAATTAGCTAACAATTCATACGTGAAATTAGTTGGAATTAGTTTAAATAAATACTAAAAATTCTTAAAAATCAGTGGGATTAAGTCCAAAAACCATACAGGAAGTTCAAGATAGAGCCGAAATTGAAGAGGTGGTAGGCGACTATGTGCCACTCAAAAAGAAAGGTCAAAACATGTGGGCGTGTTGTCCTTTTCATGATGAAAAAACACCTTCTTTTTCAGTGGCGCCTAATAAAGGAATTTATAAATGCTTTGGCTGTGGAAAAGCTGGTGATTCCATTCAGTTTATCATGGATTTGGAGGGGCTTAATTTCCCTGAAGCCATTCGTCAATTGGCAGATAAATATGGAATTGAAATTGAAGAAACAGAATCTTCACCCGAACAGCAAGAAGCATATAATGAAAGAGAAAGCCTTTATATCGTCTTAAATTTTGCTACCGAATATTTCAAAGATTTATTGCATAATCATCCTCAGGGGAAATCCATTGGATTAAGTTACTTTAAAGAAAGAGGCTTTTCAAATGCTACAATCGAGGAGTTTGATTTAGGTTTTACCTTAGATCAATGGGATGGATTAATAAAGGCTGCTAAAGAGGCAGGTCATTCTGAAGAGCTATTGGAAAAAGCAGGTTTAATCATTAAAAAAGAAGATAAAACCTACGATCGATTTAGAAATAGGGTGATATTTCCTATTCATTCTATTTCGGGAAAGCCCATCGCCTTTGGTGCCAGGATTTTGGTTAATGATAAAAAACAACCAAAATATATAAACTCACCGGAAACGGACGTCTATCATAAAAGTGAAGTTCTTTATGGCATTGCTCAAGCCAAAAAAAGCATTAGAAATGAAGAGAACTGCTATTTGGTAGAAGGCTATACAGATGTTATTTCCTTGCATCAATCCGGAGTGGAAAATGTGGTAGCCTCATCAGGAACATCTTTAACCACTCAGCAAATTAAGCTGATCGGAAGATATACTCAAAATGTTACGGTGTTATTTGATGGGGATACAGCTGGTCTAAAGGCCGCTATGCGTGGGATCGATTTGATTTTGGAGGGTGGCTTAAACGTAAAGGTGGTCATTTTTCCTGATGAGGAAGACCCTGATAGTTATTCTCAAAAAATGGGTGAAGAAGCTTTCAAAAGCTTTTTAGCTGAGAATGCTAAAGATTTCATTCGCTTCAAATCCGATCTTTTATTGGAAGAAACCAAAAAGGATCCGATCAAGAAAGCGGAAACCATTCAAGATATTGTGCGCTCCATTTCCAAAATACCTGATCCGGTTAAAAGAGCTATCTATATTAAAGAATGTAGTGATATCCTTGAAATAGATGAAGCTCTTTTAATTGCTGAGCAGAATAAAGTTATTCTCAGGGAAAAGCAAAGTAAAGGAGATATTACCAAGCGCCAGGCAAATTATTTAAGTGAAAATTATAATCAGGCACCCGAGCAAATCCAAAAGCAATATACTCCATTTGATGTAGTGGCATTGCAGGAGAGAGAAAGTATTAGGTTGTTATTGACTTATGCTGAATTGCCTCTGGCGGATGATAAACTAGTAATAGATTATTTATTACAAGAACTAGCAGATACAGAATTTATTCATCCCGTTTATGCCGAAATACTCAAAGATTTTGTTTCTCATTTGAAAAATGGGGTCATTTTAAATGAATCTTTTTTTATTAAGAATGGCTCAGAAGAAGTCAGAGAAGTTATATTCTCACTCTACACTGATCGTTATGAGTTAAGTGAGAACTGGGAGAAAAAATTTGAAATTTATACTCCTCATGAACGCCATATTCTAAATGACTCCATTTATATTCATGTATTGAGATTAAAGCATCGCTCAATCCTTCATCTGATGGAGAAAAATACTGAAGAGTTAAAAACCACCAATTCTCAGGAAGATGAACAGGTTTTATTACAGTATTTAATGCAACTCAATCAGGCTAAACTAGAAATTGGTAATTTATTGGGAATGGTGGTCGTGAAATAAAACAATATTCAAACACTTAAAGCACGTAATCGTTTTAATTTTTGTCGGGTAATCATGAAATATTGGCTACCTTTGTGATTTATTATTTTTCAAAGATTTATGTCATCAGAAAGAATTCAATTAGATAGTATAGAATCAGCTATTGAAGCTATTAAAAACGGTGAAATCATCATAGTAGTTGATGATGAAGATAGAGAGAACGAAGGGGACTTCATTTGTGCGGCCGAAAAGGTAACTCCTGAAATCATAAATTTCATGTCCAAACATGGAAGAGGGTTGATTTGCGCATCTCTTCCAGAAGATAGGTGTAATGAATTAGGCTTAGAATTGATGGTAGGAAAAAATACTGCTCAATTTGAAACGCCATTTACTGTGTCAGTAGATTTAATTGGTCAAGGAACCACAACTGGAATTTCTGCTAGTGACCGTTCTAAAACCATTCAAGCTTTAGTGAATCCAGATACTAAACCTGAAGTATTGGGTAAGCCAGGCCATATTTTTCCGTTGAAAGCCAGACAAGGTGGTGTTTTAAGAAGAACGGGTCATACTGAAGCAGCTGTTGATTTTTCCAGATTAGCAGGTTTAACTCCAGGCGGAGTTCTGGTGGAAATCATGAATGAAGACGGTACAATGGCAAGACTTCCTGATTTGAGAATAGTAGCGGATAAATTCAATTTGAAATTAGTGGCTATCAAAGATTTAATCGAATACAGATTAGATAATGAGTCATTAGTAGAGAAAAAAGTGGATGTGGAAATGCCTACTGATTTCGGGGATTTTAAACTAGTAGCTTTCGAACAAACTACCACAAAAGATAATCATTTAGCTCTTGTCAAAGGAGAATGGGATAAAGATGAGCCTGTTTTGGTTCGCGTGCATTCCTCTTGCTTAACAGGCGATATATTTGGTTCATGTCGTTGCGATTGTGGTCCTCAGCTTCATCAGGCTATGGAAATGATAGAGAAAGAAGGAAAAGGTGTAATAGTTTATATGAACCAAGAAGGAAGAGGAATTGGTTTGATGAATAAACTAAAAGCTTATAAATTACAAGAGCAAGGCATGGACACTGTAGAGGCTAATGTTGCCTTGGGCTTTAAAATGGATGAGCGTGATTATGGTGTTGGAGCTCAAATTCTACGGGATTTAGGTGTTAGGAAAATTAGATTAATATCAAATAATCCTACAAAAAGAGCTGGTTTGCTCGGATATGGCTTAGAAATTGTGGAGAATGTAGCATTAGAAATTCCACCAAATAAACACAATGAAAACTATTTACGTACTAAACGAGATAAAATGGGGCATAGCATTCTTAAAAATGGCTAATGTGAAAAGCATTTTTATCATTACCATATTGTTTATTTTCTTTGCTCCCTCAGGGCAAAGTCAGGATCTTCCCCAAAATATGTGGCATCCTGGTTTTGTTGTACTGGATACGGAAGATACGTTGAAGGGGAAAATTCAATATGATTTTGAATCCAATTTAGTACAATTTACATCTAATAAAACGGTAAAAACTTTTACATCTCAAAATATACTTTTTTTTAAATTCCACTGTCAGTTTTTTAAAAGAGTTCGATCAGTTTATTCAATCCCTTATGAGTTAAAAGGCAGGGTAAAAATCCCTGTATTTTTTGAGATACTGGAAGAAGGTAAAATTACCCTGATGGCTAGGGAATACGTCATAATTGAAAGCAGCAATAGGTTTGCAAACCCTATGTATAGAACCACAAGGGGCTTTGGAAGCAGAGAAATTTTAACTTATAATTATTTTTTACTAACGGATGATGGAACAATTCATAAATTTTCCGAAAAGAGAAAAGATTTATATCCATTTTTCGGAAGGTTCCAGCGGGAAATGGAAGACTATATAAAAGAAAGTAGATTAAAAGTAGATAGACAGGGTGATCTGGTAACTATAATAAAATATTATAACGGATTAGTATCATCTCGTTAGAACAATAAGATATGGAAAGACCTTTAATTTTAGTTAGCAATGATGATGGTGTAACCAGTAAAGGAATCCGTCATTTGGTGGAATGCATGCAGGGCTTAGGAGAAGTAGTAGTAGTGGCTCCAAATAGCCCTCAATCCGGAATGGGACATGCTATCACTATAGGGAACACACTCCGACTGGATAAAACAGATATTTTTGGGTCTGATGTTACAGCTTATGAAAGTTCCGGAACACCAGCTGACTGTGTGAAACTAGCTAAACACCATGTTTTAAAGGATAGAACACCTGATTTAATTGTCAGCGGTATTAATCATGGAAGTAATACTTCCATAAGTGTTTTATATTCAGGAACTATGTCTGCTGCAATCGAAGGGGCAATAGAAGGCTGTCCTTCAATAGGTTTTTCTTTGTGTGACTATGCACAGGATGCTGAGTTTGAACATACCTTAGATTATGTAAAAGCTATTGCCAAACAGGTCTTAGATGCAGGTTTGCCAAAACATACTACCTTAAATGTTAATTTTCCTCCAAAGCGAAATGAGCAAATTAAAGGAGTGAAAATTTGTAGACAAGCAAGAGCAAAGTGGGAAGAAGAATTTGATCAAAGATTTGACCCTAACGGCAGAAGATACTTTTGGATGGCAGGTAATTTTGTGAATTTTGATAAAGGAGAGGATAATGATGAGTGGGCTATAGCCAATAATTATGTTTCTATAGTACCTTGTCAATTTGATATGACAGCGCATCATACAATTAGTCTGCTGAATGATGAATGGGACATTAAAATTTGATTGATAATGGCGAAAAAGAAAGAACTTGGTTACGAAGAGTCACTTCATAAATTAGAGGAAATTTTAAATAGGGTAGAAAATGAAGAAATCCCTATAGACCAACTTACTGAATTAGTTAATGAATCAATGGGGTTGCTCAAAAATTGCAAGTCTAAATTGAAAGGGGCTGAGAAAAAGGTAGAAGATGCTTTAAATGAGATGGAGGAATAAAATTTACATGGTGTAAGCTTCACAATATTTCAGTAGATAATTTTCAGCTTTCTGCTGATTAAATTTAGCTAATGCTAGATAATCCTCACAGGCTTTGTTATTCAGTTTTATACTCAAATAGCATTCAGCTCTCTTTTGCAAGATTGTTTCATTTTTAAGCCCTAAATTTATTGCTTTTGTAAAATCATGAATTGCTCCTCCAAAGTTATCCATATGCTGATAAATCGTACCTCTGCTATGATAAGATTGTTTTAAGAGTTTTTTATTTCTGATTAAATTATTGAAGTCAGACAAGGCGAATAATATATTGGCTTGGATGGCATATAGGACTCCTCTATTATACCGAGCTTTATAATGATTGGGATTTAATTCTAGAAGGGTAGTAAAAGCTTTTTGTGATTTGTCGTAAACAGAATCTTTCATAAAACTTAAAGCTCCATAATAAAGAGCATCTTCATTTTCATTATCATAATAAAGTGAATTATCAAAATCGATCACAGCACTTTTGTAATTGCCACTTTTAAAATAAGATCTTCCCCTGCCCAAATAGGCAATAACCATATCTTTTTTGTTATATATACTTTTATCATATTTTTCAATTGCCTTTTCATAATGTCCCATTTCTTCATAACAACGCGCTGCATTATAAAGCATCATTTCATTTCTAGGATTAAGGCTTAAAACTTCTTCAAAATGGAAAAGAGCTTTTTTATAATTACCGGAATCAAAATATTGGCTTCCTTTTTCCTTATGATCCGTGCAGGAAGATAAAATGAAAATTGTTAAGCTTATGATGAATAATTTTTTCATAGTAATTTTAAGAGTTGAATCTCTAAACTATTGAAATAGTTTTAAAATTAAAAGGCTTTTTAAAAAATGATTATTCATCTTTGTAAATCAAGTGTAGTTTCTGCCTTTGATGTGTATCTTCACAAATGGGAATAATTCATGCTAAGTCCTCTGGAAAATTAAAGCTATGCGATTAGAGTATGGAATCAGAATTGCGATTTGTTTCATCTTAACTTTTACTAATAAATAGATTTATGCTGAAATTTTTAAAATCTAAATTATTAAGTTCTTATAACACCTTCGGATTTGAAGCCAAGGCAGATTTATTGATTGAAATTAATTCAGCAGAAGAATTTCAAAAACTACTTCAGACCCCTGAATGGAAAGATAATCAACATGTAATTCTTGGTGGAGGAAGTAATGTACTTCTAACGGATGATTATCGTGGTTTGGTAGTAATTAATAAAATTTCAGGAATAGATACTATTAAAGAAGATCACAAATCAGTTATTTTAAAGTGTGGAGGAGGAGAAAATTGGCATCATTTTGTGCTTTATACACTTCAACATAATTTAGGTGGATTAGAAAATTTATCCCTTATTCCCGGCACCGTAGGAGCAGCTCCAATGCAAAATATTGGTGCTTATGGGGTGGAAATAAAAGATTCGTTCCACTCTCTGGAAGCTATCAATTTAACAACAGGAGAACTTGAGGTTTTTATGCCAGAGGATTGCAGATTTGGTTATAGAGAAAGTGTTTTTAAACATGAATTAAAAGGTCAATATTTAATAGCTGCCGTTAGTTTTCAGTTGGATAAGTCCGATTATCATCAATTAAACCTTGATTACGGTATCATTAAAAATGTTTTGGAGGATAAAGGGATAAAAAGCCCCACTATTCATGATGTTAGTAATGCTGTCATTCAAATAAGACAATCAAAACTTCCAGACCCAGCAAAGATTGGGAATTCTGGTAGTTTCTTCAAAAACCCTCTCATTGAACCTTCTCAATTTGAGAAGTTAAAAAGTGAATTCCCAGAGATCCCATTTTATGAATTAGAGGATGGTAAAATCAAGCTAGCTGCTGGCTGGCTAATAGAAAACGCAGGCTGGAAAGGCCATGAAGAAAATGGAGTAGGTGTGCACCAAAAACAGGCTTTGGTTTTGGTTAATTATGGAAAGGGAAGGGGAGAGGATATTTTAAATTTATCTAGAAAAATTCAGGACTCAGTTCTATCCAAATTTGGAGTTGAATTGAGTCCTGAAGTGAATTTTATTTAGATAAGTATAAATCAACAATGATTTTAATCTCATCCGCTGTACCATCTCCATCCAAATCTTGAGAATCATCTGATTCTTCTATATTAAGTATCAGCGAAGTATTTGTAATAGATTTAATTTTAAATATTGTCTCATCAGGAGTGCCCTCGTCAAACCTTAACTCATTACCCTCCACATTTAATAGATCAGGTTCCAGTTTCTGTTGGTTCTCCAGGTTGAATAACCTCATAAGTATTATCTGATTTAAATTCAAAAGTAGAATTTTCAAATTCTGCTTCTAGTTCTGCAGTAAAAAGTGCTTCAAATTGACCGCTGTCATCGCCCAAAAATTCCGATAGACTTTGATTATTAATTAAAATATCAAAATCTAAATTGTCAATTCCCCAAATCCCTATTAAATCAGCTTCTTGGGTACCTTCATCATCTTTGTTGCAGGATTGGAAGATTAACATTCCTACTGCTAGAATTAGTAATAACTTTAAGTTTTTCATTTGGTTATTATTAGAGTATAGAACGAAATTAAACAAAAAATTGATTTGAAGTAGGATTTTGAAAATAATTAATTATAATTTTTTTTGATTAAATCATGTGGGTAACATTCTCTAAACTCCCTTGATATTTCTCTACTGATACTCCAAATTTTTCCAAAAAGTCTAAGCCTTCATCATTTTCTAATCCTTTATATTCGGCATATGAATTCAGATAAATCACTTTTTTAATACCCATACTGTATATTATTCTCGCACATGCTAAGCAAGGGGAGAGTGTCACATATAGCGTTGAATTTTCAACAGAGGCGTTATTTTTAACAGCATACATAATAGCATTTTGCTCAGCATGAATAGCAAGCATACAGCTCCCTTTGGAATCTAATCCGCAGCCTTTACCCGGAAATTCTTCATCGCAATTGTGTGTGCCAGCTGGAGGCCCATTGTAGCCAATAGAGATAATTCTAGTCTCTTTTGTAAGCACCGCACCAACATGTCTTTTAATACAATGCGAGCGTTTGGCAAGGTTAACTGCCAGTTCCATGAAAATATCATCAAATTGTGGTTTTTCCATAAAACAAATATAATGGATTATGGTGCCATGCGTAATAAAATTGTAAATTGCTTTTAAAATAAAACAGGAAATTATGAAAAAATTAATCACATCGATTTTTGCCTGCTTTGCATTAGTTGCATTATTAAGTTTTGATGCACAGGCTCAAGAGGCTTTAAAGCAAAAACCTAGTCCTTTAGGTATGGTGACTTACACTTTTGAAGATACTTATGTTAAAGTAACATATGGAAGACCGCATTTGAGAGGCAGAGAGGCCTTTACTGAAAATGCAGAATTAGCTCCATTAGGTAAAATATGGAGGACCGGAGCTAATGAAGCTACTGAAATTACTGTAACAGATACAGTTAAAATGGCAGGAGAGACGGTGCCGGCTGGAACTTACTCTCTTTTTACTGTCCCAGGTGCTAAAAGCTGGACTATTATTTTGAATAAAGATGTAGGACAATGGGGTGCTTATAAGTACGATGAGGAAAATGATTTAATAAGGTTTGAAGTGCCTGTCAATCAGTCTGACGATATGTTTGAGCCTTTTACCATTCGGTTTGACCAGGCAAATGGTGAAATAAGTTTGCAAATGATTTGGGCTAATACTATGGTGAGTATTCCGATCGAATTTTAAGGGAAATCTTTAAGAACCAAAAACCTGTCAGGTTTTATTAGTTTATATCTACAATTATGAATTATTAATTTTTGATTAAATTTTCCGAAAACCTGACAGGTCTTTTAATTGAAAGCTATAAGGAGTCAAAACCTTGTAGCTTTTTCTGTTTATGCTAATTTGGGTGTTATAAAAATCTAACTGCATAATTATTCACTATGACTTTCTTCAAAGAATTTAAGGAATTTGCCATAAAAGGAAATGTTTTCGATATGGCTGTTGGTATCATCATTGGTTCTGCATTTACAAAGGTTGTGAATTCAGTAGTATCGGATTTCATCATGCCAGTTTTAAGTATTTTCATTGGTAATACCAATTTTAAGGAGTTGGCTTATGTATTTAAAGAAGCTGAACTAGATGAGAAAGGGAATGTAATTAATGCCGCCATTACCATTAATTATGGTAATCTTATTCAAACCACTATTGATTTTTTGATCATTGCTTTTTGTATTTATTTAGTGGTAAGGATGTTCAATAAATTAAGAAAAAAATCGGAAAATGAACAGGATGGCTCAGTCGTAACACCCAAAAATATTGAGCTATTATCGGAGATTAGAGATTTGTTAAAGGAAAGGAATCAGAGCTAATTTTTTCTTGACATATTTCCATCTATGTGCAATAATTACTAAATTCCATTATCAAAACTATAAGACTATGAACAGACGAAAATTTATAAAACAAGCTGGAATAGCGTCTTCGCTGGCTTTTATTCCATCTTCGATTCTTTCAGCATGCTCTCCACAAAACCAAGATGTTGCAAAAGAAGCAGGCTTACAATTATATACTTTGAGAGAAGCTCTAGAAAAAGATTTTAAAGGGACTATTGAAAAGGTGGCTAAAATAGGCTATAAAAATTTGGAGTTCTTCAATTATTCAGATGGTAAATATTTTGGAAATAGCATTAAGGAAGTAAAATCTATTTTGGTGGAATTCAATTTGAAAGCCAAAAGTAGCCATGTTTTGACTGGTTGGGCAATGCCTGATAATGTTGGAACTATGACTAATGATTGGGAAAGAACAGTTGCGGATGCAGCTGAATTGGGACAAACCCATATAGCCTGTGCTTATTTATTTGATTCAGAGCGTGAAAGTATAGATGATTATAAGCGATTATCCGATCTATTAAATTCTTGTGGAGAAACATCAAAAGAGTATGGTGTGCAAATGGCTTATCATAATCATGATTTCGAATTTGAATCTTTAGATGGTAAGATTCCTTATGATTTATTATTATCACAATGTGATATAAATTTAGTGAAATTTGAATTGGATTTGTACTGGACAGCCAGAGCAGGGGTAGACCCGGTTAAGTACTTTAAAAATAATGAAGGTAGGTTTCCTTTATGGCATGTGAAAGATATGGGAGCAGGCGAAGAGCAGTTCTTTTCAGCGGTTGGTGAAGGTGTAATCGACTGGCAAAATATATTTAATCATGCATCCACTGCTGGTTTAAAGCAGTTTTTTGTAGAGCAAGATCAAACTAAAAGTGGAAAACCTTTTGAAGAAATTGCTAAGAGTTATGAGTATTTGAAGGGG
>NZ_JAGXGF010000126.1 GCF_024636815.1 Marivirga sp. | reverse complement strand
CTGACTCGTCATCAAAAATCCCTACGATAAAGTTTTTACCGCTTTCCATAATTATTTTTTGTTTTCAATTTCACCTGAACTAGATTTCAATACTGCTTTTACCTCTGCCATATTAATCACTGGGAAGAATTTAGCAAAAGAGAAGAACAGTGTAAAGAATAAACCAAAACTGAATAGGTAGATTCCCATATCATAAATAGTAGGGCTAAACATTGCCCAACTTGATGGAAGGTAATCTCTATGTAGCGAGGTTACTATAATTACAAATCTCTCGAACCACATTCCAATGTTTACCACAATTGATAATATGAAGGTCGCCCATAAACTTGTTCTAATTTTCTTGAACCAGAATAACTGAGGCGAAACCACATTACAAGTCATCATTGACCAATATGCCCACCAATAAGGTCCTGTTGCTCTATTTAAGAAAGCATATTGCTCATACTGAACTCCTGAATACCATGCCATGAATAACTCAGTTATGTAGGCAACACCCACAATTGAACCTGTTATCATGATGATGATATTCATCAATTCAATATGGTTAATGGTAATATAATCTTCAAGATTGTAAACTTTTCTGGTTACCAACATCAGTGTTAGTACCATCGCAAATCCTGAGAAAATTGCACCTGCTACGAAATAAGGAGGGAAAATAGTAGTATGCCAACCTGGAATAACCGAGGTAGCAAAGTCCATGGATACAATGGTGTGTACTGAAAGTACTAAAGGAGTGGCTAGACCGGCTAAAACCAAAGATACGGTTTCATATCGTTGCCATGTTTTTGCAGCTCCATCCCATCCAAAACTTAAAGCTCCATAAATGGCTTTTGATATTTTGTTGGTCGCTCTATCTCTGATTGTAGCAAAATCAGGAATTAATCCTATATACCAGAATACTAAGGAAACTGTAAAGTAAGTTGAGATCGCAAAGAAATCCCATAATAAAGGAGAATGGAAGTTAACCCATAATGAACCCCAAGTATTTGGAATTGGAACAAACCAATAGAAACTTAACCAAGGTCTTCCTGTGTGGATTAATGGGAATAATAAGGCACAGATAACGGCAAAAATTGTCATTGCTTCTGCCGCTCTGTTAATGGATGTTCTCCATTTCTGACGGAATAAAAGCAATACTGCAGAAATCAAAGTTCCTGCATGACCGATACCTACCCACCATACGAAGTTGGTGATATCCCAAGCCCATCCTACGGTTTTGTTCAAGCCCCACATGCCGATACCATCCCAAAGGGTGATAGCCAAGGCATAGCCTCCAACAAATAGTGCCCCTAAGGAAAGTGCCATAGCTGCCATCCATTTTGGATTTGGTTTGGCTTCTACATGCCTACAAATATCATGAGATACATCATGATAGGTTTTATTTCCCGTTACTAATACTTCTCTTACAGGTGAAGTGACTTCCATATTGCTAAAGTTATTAAATTAAGCCTTAGTATTTACTTTATCTTTATTTCTGATTTTGGTCATATACCAAACGTTAGGTGCTACACGCAACTCTTCCAAAACATGGTAAGCGCGTTCTTCATTCACCTCTTTAATTGGTTCACTATTGCTCTCTTCCAATTTCAAGTATTTGGAAATAGCTGAGTCTTGATTATTCAAGTCTCCGAACATGATAGCATCTGAAGGACAAGCTGAAGCACATGCTGTGTTCACATCTTTATCTTCCAATGGTCTCTTCTCTTTCTTAGCTTTCAATTTACCCGCTTGAATTCTTTGAACACACATAGAGCATTTTTCCATAACTCCACGAGAACGAACCGTTACATCTGGATTCAACACCATTTTACCTAGGTCATTATTCATAGATAAGTTTTTGTCAAACTTAGTATTGTCATGGTATTTGAACCAGTTGAATCTTCTTACTTTATAAGGACAGTTGTTAGCACAATATCTTGTACCTACACATCTGTTGTAAGTCATTTGGTTTAGTCCTTCTGAACTGTGAGTAGTGGCCGCAACCGGACAAACAGTTTCACAAGGTGCATTATTACAATGCTGACACATCATCGGCTGGAAAGTAACTTCAGGATTTTCTGCTGCTTTTTCCAAACCATTTGTATCGTCTGGAGATGCATCTGAGCTGTAGTAACGGTCAACACGCATCCACTGCATGTCTCTTCTCATTACTACTTCCTCTTTACCCACAACCGGAATATTATTTTCAGATTGACAAGCAATTGTACATGCTGCGCAACCTGTACATGAGTTCAAGTCAATAGCTAATCCCCAATGATGGTTATTATATTTGTGACCATTCCAAAGTGTTAATTTAGAAGGTTTTACTTTTCCTTTGCTAGTGGCTATATGTGGTTGGAAGTCTCTCTCCCAGCCTTTCTTTTTGTAATCCTCTAATAAAGCTTCTTGAATTATTGTCTCACGCCCCATGAATGTTTGGTGCGTTTGAGTCTGTGCCAATTGGTAGCTTCCAGCAGTTCCATCTACACTAACACCTGATGTTAAAACATAAGATCTAGTGCCGTTAAGCTGCGTTAAGAAAGGATAAACATCAAATCCAACTCCGTTAGCAACTTTACCTGCCATTTTTCTACCGTAACCTAAAGCAAGACCAATGGTATCATTTGCCTGTCCTGGCTGAACCAATGCAGGAACTTCCATTGACTGACCATTGATAGTCAATTTGATTAATGAAGTCTTCCCTTCAAAGATTTTAATTCCTAAGTCATTGGCCATTTTTTGTGAGATAGTAGCATAGTTATCCCAAGTGGCTTTTGAAATTGGATCCGGTAATTCTTGTAACCAAGGGTTATTGGCATGATGACCAGTTCCCATAGATACTTTTTGATAGAAAGCTACTTCTAAACCAGTATTGTTTGGCTTATAGTTTTTATTGATTCTATTCGCTGTAGCAGATAAATCTACACTTTGAGCGGATACATCACTACTTTCTACATTATAGGTGAATACACCATTATATAAAGTTTTATCCCAGAAAATATCAAAAGTTGGCTCTTGACCACTGAAGTGGTTATCTTCCCAATTTTTTCTAAGGAAATTGTAATATTCTTGTTTGTTTCCTGTCCAGGTTAAGAAGGTGTCTTGAGCCTGACGAGTTTTGAATAATGGAGAAATAGTTGGCTGTGCTAAACTTAACTGACCTTTCTTAGGCTCAGCATCATTCCATGATTCTAAGAAGTGATGATCAGGAGCTACATATTTTACTAAATGGGCCGTTTCATCATTTCTATCAGAAGTAGAAACTGATAAGGAAACTTTTCCTAAAGCAGATTTTAACTCCTCTCCCATTCCTGTATCGTAAACAGGGTTGGCATTATAGAAAATAACTGCCTTAATGTTTCCAGCATTCGCCTCTTTCACAAAATTGATGAACGCTGCATCGTCTCCTTTTCTAGCATTTGAGTATTGATTCAAATCGATGGTAGTTCCATAGTTATTCAACATGGAATTGATACCATTTACTAATAATTGAATATCAGTATCATTTGAGCCTGCTACTACTAAAGATTTACCTTTATTAGAAACTAAATCTTTTGCTGCATTTGTAATATTTGCTACCTCAACTTTATTAGTATTGATAGGAGCATTACCCGTCATTTTAGCAACCTCATTATATAATGCTGCAACAACCAATCCTTCTTGTGAAGGTTTAACCGGTGTTCTATAATCAGCATTTGAACCTGTTAATGAAAGATTAGCTTCAAATTGATAGTGACGAGACATTGTTTTATCCTCACTACTAACTTTTCTCGTTTTACTATATTGTTTTGTATGCTCAATCGGAGAAAACCAAGTCCCTAAGAAGTCAGCATTAAAACTTACAATAGTGTTAGCCTTGCTGAAATCATAAGCAGGAAGAGCTTTAATTCCAAACATTTGATCGTTAGCTTCCAACATACCATGCTGAGAAACAGCATCGTACATCACATGCTCAGTATTTCCATATTTATCAGCCATTTGTTGGATGGCTTTTAAAGTTGAAGGTGAATAGATTGTATTAGATACAATTCTGATTTGACCGCCTTCAGCACTTATAGCTTGTAGTTGTTCTGTAACTTCTTTATCGATTGTATTCCAATCAGTATTTTTGCCTTCTTTCAAAGGACCTCTTAATCGCTCTTGATCATATAAAGAAAGTACTGATGCCTCAACTTGAGCATTTACCCCACCTTGAGTTATAGAGGAGTTTTTGTTTCCTTCTATTTTAATAGGCCTTCCTTCACGTGTTTTAACTACGATACTGGCATAATCACCACCTTCTGAGTAAGTAGAAGCGTAGTAGTTAGGGATACCCGGATCAACATCAACAGGCTTATTAAGATAAGGGATTGCTTTTCTTACAGGTGCTTCACAAGCAGCTAAAGAAGCTGCAGCAACACCAAACCCCATCATTTTCAAGAAATCCCTTCTGGAAGTACTTCCATTGGACTCTTTATTCTCATTGATTGGTAAGTACTCAGGAAATTCCTTTTCTGCATTTTTAACAAATGAAGGATCATTTGTTAATTGTTCAGTTCCTTTCCAATATGTTTTTTGATCACTCATATCTATGATTAATGAAGTCTTAAATATTTTTTATTAATAATGACACTTAGCACACTCTAAACCACCTATATCCACTACTTTCAAGTCGCCACCATCATGTGCTTTGACTAAATCATCGTAATACGCATTTCCTTTGGCATTTACTTTAGTCTCTCTGTGACAGTTGATACACCATCCCATTGTCAATGTGCTCCATTGTTTTACTACTGCCATTTCCTCTATTGGGCCATGACAAGTTTGACACTCAATTTCGCCTACATTCACGTGCTGAGAGTGGTTGAAGTAAGCCAAATCAGGAAGGTTATGTACCCTTACCCATTCAATTGGCTTAATATTATCACCATACTCACCCGTTTCAGGATCGTAATCTATAGCTTCATATATTTTTGCTATTTCTTTTGATTCAGTTTTGATAGCCGTATGGCAGTTCATACATATATTAGCTGAAGGGATGTTAGCACTTTTACTAATCATAACTCCAGTATGACAATACTGACATTCAATTTCGAACTGACCTGCATGAATCTCATGAGAGAATGCAATGGGCTGTGTTGGCTGATAGCCTTGCTGAACACCAACAGTATAAAGACCGTCAATAACTGTTTTGGCTACAACCGCTGTAAAGATCAAAATTACAAAGAATAAGAAGCCATTGCTTCTTACCAGCTTGTTAAGATTTAATTTTTGATTTACAAATTCTTTATCTCTCTCGTCAATGTCTTCTTTTTGATTGATGAATTTAGTCAAGACCGTTACGATCAACACCAAAACTACCAAGATCAGGATAAGAACAATGACGAATCCAACTATGATAAGAGTTAAATATTCTGAAGGAATACCTCCACCTCCACCAGATCCTGCTTCAGTAGCAGCTCCACCAGCATCAGCTGTTGCTTCTTGTGGTGGGTTTTCAGTTTGGTATTTAACATACCCCAAAATATTTTTGATTTCTTCGTCAGCGAAGTAATCAAAGCTAGGCATCACTGCCTTTCCATATTCATTGTAGAGATTAACTGCATATTCATCTCCGCCTTGGATTACTTTTTGCGAATTTTTAACAAAATTCAATAACCATGGCAACTCTCTTCTTTCGTAAACGTTTTTAAGAGCAGGTCCAATCATTTTCTGTTGAACTTGGTGACAAACAGCACAATTATTTTTAAATAGTTTTTCACCATTGGCAATCGCTTCTTCGCTTGTTGGCAACTCAGAAGCCTGAGCAAGAGCATTATTGGGTAATGATAAAAAACTCACTAATAGGAATGCTATAAAGGATAAGCGAGTAATATACGTTTTCAAAGACATATTTATTTGTTCATTTAGCATCTGGGAACACCAATTATTAATTGGGTACAAATCTACTGCCCAAAGCCATTATTTCAAATACATTTCGTGCACAAATTTGGCATTTTTATAATCCAATTCACAAAAAAGGGCTTAAACAACTGAATTCAAGCGTTTTATAGTATTTTTATTATAAAAAACTATTCTAATTTAGAAAAATTATAAATAGTTCGCCATTTGAACTTTTCCGCTTTTAAAGAAAATTAGTGGAATAATGCAATGTATTCACTGCTAAGTATTGAAAAGGATGAGGTTTGGTTCAAAATGTAATTTTGTTACCGAGGCAACTTATTAAAGTTAATTGACCTTTCACAAATTTCACAATTGAAAGTAAAGGCTATTTTTCCAAATTACCGGGAAATTAAACCAGAAAAGTAAGCTTAAGTAGTTCTTTTGCTTTCTTTTTATTGCTACATACTTATATTTCTCCTAAAGCAATCGACACCCCTGTAGTCCCCTTAAGGGGACAGTCTCACAGATTTATTTTATTAGAAAGGAGCAAGCATTGTCAATCTTTTTGTCATTTCTTAATTGAAATAATTAATGGAGAGACTCTGAATCAAATTAAAAAACAAAAGAAATTCTGAGCGACTCCCCCCTTGAGGGGGGTGAAGGGGGGGTGAAGGGGGGTGTCAAAGGTTCAAGGTAAACCCAATAACATTCGCATTTAAACCCACAAGTTCACATTTTATTCAACATAATCTAATTGAATTAGTATAATACTATACACACTATAAAACTATAATCACATGAGAAAATTAACTTTTAGAAATGGAGATATTTTACCTGCTTTAGGTTTGGGAACTTGGAAATCAGAGCCTGGAGAGGTTTATAAAGCAGTTTTGGAAGCTATTAAAGTGGGTTACCGACATATTGATTGCGCCTATATTTATGGTAATGAAAAAGAAATTGGGGATGCGCTACAAAAGGCTTTTAATGATGGCTTGTGCACTCGGAAAGAAATATTCATTACCTCTAAACTGTGGAATAATGCTCACTTGCCTGAGGATGTAGAACCTGCACTTAAGCAAACTTTAAAAGACTTACAGTTAGACTACTTAGACCTATATTTAATGCACTGGCCTGTTGCTCAAAAACCTGAATCGCAATTCCCAGAATCCGGAGACGATTTTTTAGGGCAAGACAATGCTCCTATTCAAAAAACATGGGCAGCTATGGAGAAACTGGTAGATGAAGGCCTAACCAAACACATAGGCGTGGCAAATTTCAATATCAATAATTTGGAGAAGTTAAGAGAGATTGCCACTATCAAACCAGAAATGAATCAGGTGGAATTGCATCCTAGATTGGTTCAAGAAGATTTAGTTAAATTCTGCAAAAAGCATGACATTTTGGTGACTGCTTATTCTCCATTAGGCTCAAAAGATAGAGCTAGTCAAATGAAAAAGGATGATGAACCGGATTTATTTGAATTAGATGTTATTAAAAATATAGCGGATAAATACAGCAAAACACCAGCACAGATTTTAATAGCTTATGCTTTGAATCGAGGCATATCTGTAATCCCTAAGTCAACCAATGCCGGAAGGATAAAGCAAAATCTGGAGGCAGATAAAATTGATTTAAGCAGAGATGAAGTAGAAGCCATAAGCAAAGAGGATGAGAATTATCGATTTGTGGATGGAAGCTTTTGGGCACAAGAAGGCTCGCCCTACAGTATGGAAGACCTTTGGGGAAAATAATTACGAATTAGGAATTGAATAATTACGAATTATAAGTTCGTAATGAAGAATTAAAAACAGCCAATGGAAATAAATTTCGTTGGCTGTTTTGGTTTCTTGAGATCATATTTAAATCAACTATCGTATTTTAAGAAAAAGCAAAGCCGTAGAATATGCATCACCCAATGCGGTATGTCTTTCAACTGCCTCAATATTATATCGCTTTAATAATGCATCGAGTGAATAGTTTTCGGACTTAATTTTAATGGAAGGATTATTTTTTTGGTCGTTTTCAATGGCTAATTCTGCAGTATCGATGACTTTGTTAACCAATCTAACTCCAGGAAAGATTTCGGATAAATATCTGTCGACTAAGCTTATATCATGTTTTGCATGGTGAGCCACTAAAACAGCATTTCCGATAAACTTCAAAAATTCAAGAAGGGCTTCCTTTATCTCTTTTCTTTCTTCTTTCCCACTAGTCATTATTTCATGAATATGTACATTTCCTCTCACCCCTGATTTTCCTGTATCAATAAAACAATCAAATGTTCTTTCATTAAAATGCTGTTGTTCATGACTTTTACAGCCCCAATGGACAGTAATTGTGCCTTGGAGATAGTAAGTGAAGACGACTCCGTATCAAAAATTACATATTGGGTTTCAGCATCCTCTCCTGATTTGTTTAAGGCGAAATAATGAGTTATTTCTTCAGGGTAATCTGCTTTTTTGCTATTTTTCCAAAATTTAAATTTCTAGGAAAAATAATTGAATTGAAATCTTAATTCAATCATTTGCTGAAGATCATATATAGGCTCAAAAGCATTTCTCAAAACCTGTCTATCAAACTTTGAAATCTCTTTAATAGGAATAAATCTTCCTGAATCATCATTTCTAATTCCTTCCGAAGCTCTGAAATACATGAGAAATTCATAGGCTTGCACCGCTTGCAAGAATAGTTCTTTTCGTGATTTGTCCAGCTCAGCTAAAAAACGATACCTTTCAATAGTGCTTTTAATGGTAATAATTCCAGCTTCCAAACATAAGATCCGTGCAATATCTATCAATGGCATCATAGCACGAGCTTTCAGATCAAATTCTTCTTTATGCGAGCCGGATCTTTCAACAATTAAATTTTAAAAAAAGCTAAGTGGTGGTGGATTTTTGGTTGCATTTTTTGCTAAAAAGTTCAAAAAGATTTTGTTGGAATTTATTTCATTCTTTAAGAAATTATTGAGCTTTTATACTAGCTCTATATCACCTGAAATATATCTATAGTCAAAGAAAATAGTCGAAAATAAAAGGGCTTCCTTTTCGGGTGAGTGAATCCAACCGCCAAAGCGATCTTGCCATTCAGAAATGCTCAGGCACCAATCAGGATTTCCAGCCATCATATTGGTCGGGCAATATTCAAAACCTGCCTTATAAAGAATCTCATTTACTCGTCTGCCCAACTGAATAAAATATTCGCGTGTATAAGTTAATTGTGCAGCATTTAAATTTCCGAAAATGATGGCATTATCCTGATCTGTTCGTAATAATTGTCCCTTCCTTCGCTACCTAAAGAAAGCCAGGCAAAAGGCACCTCAGGTTTATAGTATTTTTCATCATCCAGTGCAGCTACAGCGAATTGAATAGCTTTTTTTATGAGTGCATCATTGATAGTGGTAATAAGTTGCGAAATAACAGATGTCTTAATGTTTTGCTCAAGGTAATAGCCTAAAAATTGATCTACATTATTTCTATGAAAGCACAATTTCTCTATATTTTCAGCAGACTCAATATTATAGAGAATAGAAAAGGGATTGAATTGCAAATGAGAAAAGAGCATTTGCTGGCTAAAAATACCTACCATATCATCTCCTTTTGTTATCAGCAAATGTTTGATGTTATGCTTCAGCATTGTGATAAGATATTCAGCTAGTGGAAGCCCCAATGGTCGGGAAATTAGATTAGAGGACATGATTTTTGAAACCGGATATTCAATTGAATATGCACCACTGGCTACTTTTGACCTGAAATCAGTATCGGTCACGATTCCCAGTGGCTTCCCTTCCTCATTGGTTACTAACCTGAGTTCGACTCTAATTTGTAAATTCAGATTTTCATATAATTCAATAGACAAGGCGTCTTTGAGAAGATATAGCGGGCTATATCGAGGGAAGATAACGCAGTATATTGGATTATATGGAAAAGCTTTTCCTAT
>NZ_JAGXGF010000125.1 GCF_024636815.1 Marivirga sp. | reverse complement strand
GATTCATGAGCGTCTCGTGGGCTCGGAGATGTGTATAAGAGACAGGGCTAGCTCCTTTGAGCAAAAGAGAGGCTGAAAAGATGGTCCAGTCATTAAAGACTTATCCAATTATAAAAGGATATAGAGGCAGAGCAGGAATAAATGAAGCAGCATTTGTTGATGTTGTGGTTCGTTTAGCATCCTTGGTGCATTTAGCTCCAGAAATAGAAGAAATTGATATGAATCCGCTAATCGGAAACGAAAAAGAATTAATAGTTGTGGACGCTAGGATTAGATTGACATAAAAAAACCGAAGAATATAAACTCCTTCGGTTTTAACTGTATTTTCAAAAATTGTAAACTTATTAAAGAACGACTAATTAAAGTAACATCCCATCTCTCGCTCCACCTGAAGCAAAGATTGCTCTCATTCTTTCTTTCTGTCCAAGTGAGAACATATACATACATGCATCATTAGAATAGTCCATGTAATTCATAGTCATGTCATTGCTTCTGCAATTTACAGTTGGGTAAGCAGGACATCCGTAATTGGGACCGTCTGAAGAAGGAGTATCAGCAACAAAATCATCTTGCTTACATCTTCCATCTCCCCAGATATGACGTAAATTCAAGTAGTGACCTACTTCATGAGTACCTGTTCTACCTTGATCAAATGGAGCAGAAACGTATCCAGTTGTTCCGAAATATTGTGGAGCAATTACAACACCGTCAGTAGATGAACTTCCACCAGGGAATTGAGCATATCCTAAGATACCGCCACCAATGTTACAAACCCAAATGTTAAGAGCTCCTTCCGGATTTACAACATCAACTCCACCATTTGAAGCAAATTTCATGTCATCATTTGTACCCCATTCAGATCTGCTTGATGCCTTTCTAGTAACTCCAGCTAAAGTAAAGTTAATATCAGAATCAGCTACTAAACCTGCAAATTCGCTAGGAACACTATTTGCATCTCCATTTGTAGCATTAAAATCAGCATTTAATACAGCGATTTGAGAGTTAACTTGAGCATCGCTGATGTTTTCCTGCGAATTACTATAAATCACATGAACATAAACAGGGATGTCAATAACACCTAATCCATCATCTACCGGATCGGTGCCTCCACCGTCTCCGCCATCATCTCCGCCATTGTTTCCACCACCATTACCATTTCCGTTACCGACTCCATCAGGCTTTTTAGAAGCAATAAATTTTCTAGTGTTTTTTTCGATGTTATACATCTTCTGGTAAAGACCAGGGTTTTCATTTAGGTTTCGATTTAAAACTGCCATTGAGAAACAGTTTTTCCCTTGATTTGAAGTTCTTCCATTTACAAATTCAGAAGATTCTGTGTAAACATAGAAATCACTCATATCAACATCTACTTCCTGCTTTCTTGTTATTTCCTCTTCATTATTACATGAAGAAAACATAACAGTAAATGCGATTAACGCTAATAATACTTTTTTCATAATATATTGTTTTGTTTAAAATCTTCGCAAAGTAATAAATTTATATTGAACCCAATAAGCAAAATTAAATTTTATTGAAATGATTAATTGAGAAATATAAATTAATTATACAGGGTATTGGCAATATTAATATGGTTTTTTATCGAAAATTAAAATCTATTATTTGCCCAATGAACCTTTAAAAAGTAAACTATAATATAATAATAATGCAACCGGTAGTTATGAATTATTATTCATTAAAAGTTAATTTTCATTTCGTTCATGATTTTTATACTATTAATAATCATCATTCACTTCTACCCAATAGCCATTAGGGTCAGTGAAATAAATCTGCTGAACGCCATCCACTCTTTGGGTTATTTTACCGGCTTCACCTACCCAATTTTCAAAATCAATTTCTTCAGTTCGTAAGTTTTTAATAGAACTTTCCATGTCGTCAATACTAAAGCATAAATGATTATTTTTATTAAGCGTTGGCTCTTCCCATTCTCCTTCAATTAGATGCAATTGAGAACTGCCCAGTTTGTACCAAACGTGCAGGCCATCTTTAAAAGGCTCTTCAATTTCCTCTAGGCCAATAATATCTGAATAGAAAGATTTGCTCTCGGCTAGATCTTCTACATAAACGGCAATGTGATTTAATTTCACCTGAGCCTGAGCTAATTGTAAAGTGAACAATAATAGAATGGCAGAGAGTAATGACTTCATGTCTTTATTATTTTATGATGTTGAAACCTGACAGGCTTATTAGCCTCAAAGATTATTTACAATTTAGAAAGATTACGGGCTATCCGCAAGATTTAGTATATTGATGTAAATTTTTGGTAGTGATATTTAGTAGTTTATGTAAGCGTTTGTTAATGAAAAGTATAAAAAAAAGAGAGCACAATATCTGCGCTCTCTTTATAATTAAACATTTAATTAAATGATTAAAATCTGAAGCTTATATCTGCAAAGTATCTTCTTCCATCTATACCAAACTGAGTCGTTTGCCACGGATATTTAAATCTTCCCACAAAATCTAAATTTCTATCTGTTGGATGCCCTCCTCTGTCTGCATAAGCTTCTTTGAAAGTGTCTGGATAAACATCGGCTATATTATTTACACCTATGGTAAATTGAACATTATCATTCATTTCATAAGAAACGCTAAGATTTAGTATTGTTTTACCAGAGTAGGTTGCGTCATCTACCTCATTATTCGATAGGTAAGTAACAGAACCATAATATAAACTTGAAAGGGTAGCAGAAAACTTATCCAGATTGTAACTTACATTTCCTACAATCTTTTGCTGTGGCCTCCAGGTTTCCATTCTTGAAACATCTTCTCTAGAGAAAATATTATTTTCTAAGTCATTTTCAACAATAAAGTTTGGTAAATTAATAGACTCCACTGTTGTTTCATTAAAGTTTGCAGCAATACTCCCTTCAAAATATCCTTTACCAGCTTTAATATCATCAAAACTAAGTACTATGTCCAAACCCTGAGTTTTAGTATCAATTGCATTAAGGAAAAAACCTGCGGATCCTACGCCCACATCTGATAATACCTGATCGATAGGCGATGCTGGATCACCTGTAGCAGTCACCTGCCCTGATAAAACTACTCGGTCATCCACTGTTATTTGATAAACATCAGCCGTTAAGCCTATCCTGTCAGTAATTCTAAAAGTTAAACCCGCACCAATATTAAAAGAGGTTTCGGCCTGCAATTTTGGGATTCCTAAAGCTCTAAGGGCTGGGTTTTCATTTTCCAATATACCATTCTGAACCACACCATTTTCGGTTAAAGTAGTAGTCACGGCCGTATAGTAAATTTGGTGAAGTGAAGGAGCCCTAAAACCATTACTCACAGAGGCTCTCAAATTAATTTTATCCTCATATAATTTAACTCTACTGTTTAATTTCCAGGAAATATTCTGACCAAAATCACTGTAGTTTTCGAAACGTGCAGCTCCTCCTACTAAAAAGCCATCAGTTATGTCAGTAGTTAACTCTGTATAAAACCCTAAATTGCTTCTGTAATTATTGGAAGCGTTTTCAGGCTTAAATCCAGGAAAAGATTCTGAGCCTGTTCTGCCACCTTGTGCATCAGGTGCTTCGCCATCACCATAAGATGCAAATTCACCAGCTTCAATTTTAAAATTTTCTGTTCGATGCTCGGCACCAAAAGCAAGTGTCAGAGCATTTATTCCAGCTGGCTCGAAAGCACGAGATATATCCAAATTGTTAACTACATGACTGAATTCATGAGCACCATTATAAAAGTTGGAAGGACTTGCTCCTGCAAAAGATTGGTTAAATGAATTAATAATATAGTAATCAATTCTATTTTTACCCAAAGTAGAACTTAAGTCAAAATGCCAATCATTGAAATCACTTCTTATTCCCAATGAAAAAGTATTATCCAAAATTTGTGGTGCCATTTCAGCTAGAAAAAACTCCTGATTAGGATATATGGCTTGAAAACCTGGTACCCAATAAGGCACTCTAGCAAACTGTGGTGCTGATCCTGTTCGATTTGTTAAAGTTCCAAATGAATAAATTTCTGTATTTGTTTCTTCACGTAATGTGTAGCCTGTATTATAAGAAAAGCTTGTGATAGTCATATCTGGCAAGCCAACTTGAAAGCCGGCAGATGGGTTCCGTGTTAAAAAACCATCTAAGTCAGATAGAGAATAATCAGAAGTTTCTGTCACACCCCAATAGCCCGCTTCGTCCTCAAGGCTTGTAATTTCTCCTGCTCGCTGTGTTCTTTTTTGTTCAATTTGACTAAAAGTAAAATTGGCATATCCTTTATCCAATATATCAACCCCAAAACCTGTGTCAAAATTATATTGTTGGCCATCACCTTCGGAAGTTACATTATAACCCATATTTATAAAAGGATCAGATTTCTTTTTAAGTACAAGGTTTATTACACCAGCAACGGCATCTGATCCATATTGAGCGGCCGCACCATCTCTCAATATTTCTACTCTTTCAATTGCAGCTGTTGGAATTGCTTTCATATCCACACCCACTTCACCCCGTCCTGGAGTAACATAACTGTAAACCAATGCAGAACTATTTTTTCTTTTTCCATTTACTAATACTAAAGTTCTACTTGGCAATAAACCTCTTAATCCAGCTGGACTAAAATGGGCAGCAGCATCTGAAATGGGCTGTTGTGTTGCATTGTAGGAAGGAACTTTGAACATAAGTTGTTGATCCAATACACTTTGTCCACTGTTGGTCAATTCACTGGCAGAGATATTATCTATCGGTACTGGTGATTCCATTGTAGTTCGAGGAGTCGCACGGCTACCCACTACGGTTACTTGATCCATTGAACTCACTTCTCTGTCTAGGGTAATATTGATTTCTTTGTTTTGTCCTGGAAGTACTTCAATTGATATGTTTTTGGTTTTATAACCTATATAACTAATCATCAAAGTGTATTTTCCAGACTCTAATTCTAAATTAAAATTACCATTTACATCGGCCACAACTCCTTTGGAAGTGCCTTTTACGGATACAGAGGCTCCAATTAGCGCTTCGCCCGTTTTGCTATCTTTAATTGTCCCACTTAATGTTTGACGAATAGTAGTAGTATTTTGAATTATTTTCTTGCCTTCTTTAAGAATAACAATCTGATCCTTAATGGCATATTCTAAATTAGATTGTGTTGAAAGTTCTTGAAGAAAAGAGGCAATCGTGGCATCTTTTATATCAATATCAATGAAGCCAACCTGCTTAGATAAGCTAGAATTATAAAAAAACTGATAATCAGTTTGTTTCTCTATTACGTCCACAAGCTCATCTATTGTGGTATTTGTTTTTTGTACCGAGATGCGCTCTTGGGAAAATACTCCTGCGGATACAGAAAAGAAAGAAAGAAAGAGCAGAATACCCGTTAAATTC
>NZ_JAGXGF010000012.1 GCF_024636815.1 Marivirga sp. | reverse complement strand
TGGCGGGAGTATAGAGACGGAAAACGCAGTGTTTGTGGCGTTGCTTTACCCGAAGGCTTGAAGGAGAATGATAAATTACCTCAACCCATCATTACACCAACTACCAAAGCGCATGAAGGACATGATGAAGATATTTCCAGAGAAGAAATCTTAAAGCAAGGCTTGGTTTCCAAAGAAGAGTATGAAAAATTGGAATCTTACACACAGCAATTATTTCAAAGAGGAACTGAGATTGCGGCTAAAAACGGATTAATTTTAGTCGATACTAAATACGAATTTGGAAAAGTAGGAGATAAAATTTATTTGATAGATGAAATTCATACTCCTGATTCTTCCCGCTATTTTTATGGAGATGTCTATGCCGAAAATCAAGCTAAAGGATTGAAGCAAAAGCAATTGTCAAAAGAGTTTGTAAGGGAGTGGTTAATTGAAAATGGCTTTCAAGGTAAAGATGGACAACAGATTCCTGAAATGACAGATGAAAAGGTGAAGGAAATTTCCAATCGATACATAGAATTGTACGAAAAAGTAACGGGTGAGAAATTCCAACCCAGAGATTACAATGACGTATTAAAAATGATTGAACAAAATATCCTAAAAAGTATTAAATAAGAGCTTACATTTACTTAAGTTAAAATCTTAAGAAATTTTATAAATATAGAAAAAATGAAATATTCAATTGATAAAGAAGAAAAGTACTCATTAATAAAGATAAAAGAAGAAAAATTTGATTCTTCAGTAGCTTCAGGCTTCAAATCTGATTTGGTGACCATGCAAGCAGAAGGTGTTCAAAACATGGTGATTGACATGTCGGATGTGAAATATGTTGATTCCTCAGGCTTGAGTGCTTTATTAGTGGGGAACCGAGTGATAGGTGAAAACGGTGGCGCCTTCATTATTGCAGCACCTACTGAGCATACTGAGAAACTAATTAAAATCTCTCAGTTAGATAAAGTATTCGATATTTTACCTACCGTTCATGAGGCAGTGGAATCTGTATTCATGCATGAATTAGAAAAGGGTTTAGGTGAAGAAGACGATAGCGAGTAAAATCCCTTGTCTTTCGAAGTCCACATATTAGGCTCTAATTCGGCAGCTCCAGCTCACGGAAGGCATCATACTTCCCAGATTTTGCATATTCAGGATTTGCAAATCATGATTGATTGTGGGGAATCTACGCAGTTACAAATGAAAAAATATGGATTAAGAAAAAATCGCTTAAGCCATATCTTTATTAGTCATTTGCATGGTGACCATTTTTTAGGATTGATGGGTTTATTGTCCACTATGCATCTCAATGGTAGAAAAACCGATTTATATCTCTATGGTCCAGTGGGCTTATCTGAGATTATTCAGCTTCATTTGAAATATGCTAATACCCGTTTGAGCTACCAAATCCATTTTCGGGAGTTGAAAGGCGACCAATCGGAAATGATCTTAGATCATCCAAAAATAACAGTTCAAACTATTCCTCTTCAGCACAGAATTCCTTGTACGGGTTTTTTAATTAAAGAAAAGCCAAAGCCAAAGAGACTGAGAAAGGAAAAAGTTACTGAACTGGGAGTGCGCGATATCAATATCCTAAAAAAGGGAGAGGATGTTATAGATGAGACGGGAAAACTTAAATTTAAAAATTCTGAATATACTTTGCCGGCTAAGCGTTCCAGAAGCTATGCTTATTGTTCTGATACCAAATACAATGAAGATATACTTCCATTAGTGAAGGATGTGGATTTGTTATATCATGAAGGGACATTTTTACATGATAATCTGGAAAGGGCGGAAGCTACTTTTCATACCACAGCTAAGCAAGCAGGCATTTTTGCCCAGAAGGCAAATGTTGGTCAGTTGCTGATTGGGCATTTTTCTAATCGATATAAAGAGTTGCATCCCGTACTGGAAGAAGCGCAAAAGGAATTTAAAAATTCAGCATTAGCTGAGGAAGGTAAAATTTTCACCATAGAAGAATAATATGAAAGCGGTGGAGCCTAAGGGGTCGCTACATAGAAAGAAGAGAAATCTTTTTATCGTATTAAGTGGGATTTTTCTCACTAACGCCTTGCTTGCTGAAATTTTAGGGGTGAAAATCTTTTCAGCTGAATCCACACTTGGTTTTCAACCAGCTCAGATTAAGCTTTTTGGGGATTTTATTTTAGACTTTAATCTGACTGCTGGCGTTATTATCTGGCCAATTGTATTTATTGCGACTGATATAATAAACGAATATTTCGGAAAAAAAGGGGTTCGAAGAATTAGTTTTTT
This sequence comes from Marivirga sp., assembly GCF_024636815.1. Taxonomy (GTDB): domain Bacteria; phylum Bacteroidota; class Bacteroidia; order Cytophagales; family Cyclobacteriaceae; genus Marivirga. The sequence continues at coordinate 20,852 of NZ_JAGXGF010000012.1, read as the reverse complement.
AACAGCAATTTTTATTCTCTATTCCTTTTTTGTGATTTATGGCGTCACCAAACTTGCTCCTGCTGAATTTTGGCTGAAAGTCAATACTCCTGATCCAGAAGGAAATGATTTTAATATTAATTACGCATATTCCGTTATTTTCTCTCAAGGTTTAGGGATTATTATAGGTTCATTAACAGCTTTTCTAATTGGACAGTTTTTAGATGTTTTGGTTTTTCAGCACTTAAGAAAATTTACTGGCAGCGGTAAAATCTGGCTTAGAGCTACGGGCTCTACATTGGTTAGCCAATTGGTAGACAGTTTTGTAGTGCTTTGGATTGCTTTTTTCATCTTTGGAAACTGGAGTATGGAGCAGGTACTGTCCGTTGGTGTAATTAACTATTTCTATAAAGGCGCTTTAGCGATCCTGCTTACTCCATTATTATATGTAGCTCATTTCTTAATAGATCGCTACTTAGGAAAAGAAAATGCAGAGAAAGTAACAGCAGAAGCTGCTGGAGAGGGCTTTTTCTGATTATCAGGTCTCAATTCTATGAGTCTAAATTGCATTTTCATTGATCTTATAAACTTTCTTTTTTCTACCGCAAAAGAGGTAAAAGAACACATAAGGTTTTATGCTGTGCATAAAATTAAAATATACGCCCATCCTAAGCTCTAATTTATACTAATCGAAAAAGATTGAGTTCTCTGGAAAATAATCAAGATTATTTTCCATTGGGTTCTTTTGTCTTTTTGTGGTGGATTTATAATAGTTAACTTTATTCTATCTAAGAAAAAACATTATGAAAAAAATTATTCCAGTACTCTTTATTTATCTCATTATTGTAAGTTTATCTTCTTGTGTTAGGAAGGAAAAAGTTGAAGTTGACCTCTTACTCCTTAACGCTACCATAGTTGATGTTCTAAATAATCAATTGGTCTTCGACCAATTTATCGCAATTGAAGACAATACAATTTTTTCAGTTGGGCCGATGAACAAAAAACCAGATTATGATTTCAAGGAATCATTGGATTTGCAAGGTAAATACACAATGCCTGGCCTATGGGATAATCACGTGCATTTTAGAGGAGGGACTGATTTAATAGCTGAAAATCAAGATCTTTTGGGCTTATTCCCAAAGTTTGGAGTAACTACCGTACGGGATGCTGGCGGGGATGTGACACCAGCTGTAATGGGTTGGAATGAGAAAATAAATAATGGCGAATTAGTCGGTCCTTATATTTTTACTTCAGGTCCTAAGTTGGATGGTCCAAAGCCAGCATGGGCAGGTTCTATTACAATTGAAAATGAAGAGAATATCGAAAAGGCCTTAGATTCACTTCAATCCATCAATGTTGATTACGTAAAGATTTATGATGGAAGTCTTAGTAAGGAAAATTTCTATTCCATCATCGAAGCAACTGAAAAAAGAGGCATGAAAGTAACCGGTCATATGCCTATGTCAGCCGATTTTAAGAAAGCTGTTTCTTTGGGAATGGATGGGAGCGAACATATGTATTATGTCATGAAAGCTTGTTCACCAAAAGCCGATAGTCTGACTGAATTAGGTTTGGGTTATGGCATGATGGAAACCATTACGGATACTTATGATGAGCAAACGGCGAGGGAATTATTTACTGAATTGGCTCAAAAAGAAGTTTATATAACCCCGACTTTATACATTGGAAAAGTACTTTCACAATTAGCAGATGAAGATCATAGTTCAGATTCTTTATTAAATAGGATAGGAGTGGGCATACAAGAAACTTATGCGGGAAGAATAGAGTCTGCCAAAAAGGCTAAAGTTTCCGGCAGCCAAATGCGAGAAAAAGTATCCACTTTGGCTAAAGAAATGATACGGCCAATGTTCGATGCCGAAGTTCCTATTTTAGCAGGCTCAGATTGCGGGCCTTTTAATTCCTTTGTTTATCCTGGTGAGGCTCTATGGGGAGAATTATTCAGCTTAACGGAAGCTGGATTGAGTCCTGCAGAGGCTTTAAAAACTTCCATGATTTATGGACCTGCTTTTTTTGGTATGGAAGACGAATATGGAAGCCTTGAAAAAGGGAAAGTAGCGGATATCATCATCTTAAAAGAAAATCCATTAAAGGATATTAAGAATTTAAGAAGCTTGGAAAGGGTGATTCTGAAAGGGCAATTGAATTGATAGAAGAATTTGAATTAATAATCTTCGAATTCTTTATTTGCATTCCTTTTCGACCAACAATTTTCTAACTTTAAAATCTGTTTAACTTCAATATCAAATTTCAAATGAGCAATACTCCAGAATCAGATAAAAAATTATTTCTTCTTGATGCAATGGCACTAATTTATAGAGCCCACTTTGCTTTCAGTAAAACCCCAAGAATTAACTCTAAGGGAATGAATACCGGAGCAGCTTTAGGTTTTACCAATAGTCTATTGGAAATATTGAAAAAGGAAAAACCCACGCACATAGGCGTGGCATTTGATACCTCAGCCCCAACTTTTCGTCATACAGAATTTCCTGCTTATAAAGCACAAAGAGAGGAACAACCGGAAGACATCCGTGTTGCGATACCTTATGTAAAGAAAATTGTGGAGGCCTTTAATATTCCAGTGCTCATTATGGACGGATTTGAGGCGGATGATATTATTGGCACAATTGCTAAGCAAGCGGGTGAAGATGGTTTTAAGGTGTATATGATGACGCCTGATAAGGATTATGCGCAGATGGTAACCGAAAATGTATTTCTTTATAAGCCTGCCTTTATGGGGAATGGTGTTGATGTTTTAGGTATAGAAGAAGTAAAGAAGAAATTTGATATTGACAGAGTTGAGCAAGTAATTGATATTTTAGGTTTACAGGGAGATGCAGTGGATAATATTCCGGGTATACCGGGAGTAGGGGCAAAAACGGCCATAAAATTTTTAAAGCAATATGGTTCTGTAGAAGGTTTGTTGGAAAATACTGCAGAGCTAAAAGGAAAGATGAAAGAAAAAGTCGAGGCCAATAAAGAGCAGGCTTTACTTTCAAAGAAACTAGCTACTATCAAAATTGATGTTCCTTTGGCTTATGAGCCAGATAAATTGAAGCTGGACGAACCAAATGAAGAAGCTTTAAGAGAATTATTTGAAGAACTCGAGTTCAGGACAATTATGAAAAGGGTTTTGGGTGAAGAACCTGCAGCACCTTCTAAATCTTCTGCTAAAGTTGATCCAGCTCAAATGTCTATGTTTACCGATACGCCTGAGGAAGCAGCAGAAAAAGAAGAGGAACCACAAGAAAGAAGAACTCTTGCCAATACTGTCCATCACTATCATTTGATTGACACCCCTGAATTAAGAGAAGATTTAATTACCTATTTATCCATACAGGATGAATTCTGTTTTGATACAGAAACTACTGATTTAGAGCCTACCGATGCCGAATTGGTAGGACTTGCTTTTTCTTATGTTGCTGGGGAAGCTTATTATGTTCCTTTTCCTGCCGACCAAAAGGAAGCGCAAAAGATAGCGGATGAATTTAAAGAAGTCTTGGAAAATGAAGACATCATTAAAATCGGACAAAACCTGAAGTATGATATTCAGGTGATGCGTAATTATGGTGTCAGAGTAAAAGGCAAAATGTTTGACACCATGTTAGCGCATTATCTGCTTGATCCTGAAACGCGTCATAATATGGATGTCATGGCAGAGAGTTATCTTAATTATAGTCCTGTTTCCATTACAGAATTGATTGGTAAAAAAGGAGTGAAGCAAGGGAATATGCGAGATGTTCCAGTGGAAGATGTAGTGGAATATGCAGGAGAAGATGCGGATATTACTTTACAACTGAAGCATATTTTAGAGAAAGAAATCAAAGAAAATAATCTTGAAAAGCTTTTACATGAAGTAGAAGAACCTCTTTCTTATGTTTTGGCAGAAATGGAATATGAAGGCGTGAAAATTGATAAAGATGCGCTTGCTATAATGTCGAAGGAATTGGAAACTGCAGCACTGGAGGCTCAAGAGAAAATTTTTGAATTAGCAGGACAGGAATTCAATATTGCTTCACCAAAACAATTGGGCGAGATTCTTTTTGATAAAATGAAACTGGTAGATAAACCCAAGAAAACCAAAACTGGTCAATATGCCACTGGGGAGGAGATTTTATCTAAACTGGCAAATGAACATGAAATAGCCGATAAGATTTTAGAATTCCGTGAGTATCAGAAATTGAAATCTACTTATGTGGATGCCTTACCGAAATTGATTAGTAAGAAAGACGGAAGAGTTCATACTGATTATCGTCAGGCTGTTGCTGCCACAGGCCGATTAAGTTCCAATAATCCGAACTTGCAAAATATTCCAATCCGAACAGAGAAAGGAAGATTGATTAGAAAAGCCTTTGTTCCTAGAGATGAAAATTATCAGCTCATGGCAGCAGATTATTCTCAAATTGAATTACGTATTATGGCTGCTTTTTCGCAAGATGAAGCTATGATGGAAGCTTTTAAGAACGGGCGAGATATTCATGCTACAACTGCCGCTAAGGTATTTGGTGTAGATTTGGAGGATGTGGACCCTGGAATGAGAAGAAAAGCTAAGGAAGTGAATTTCGGTATCATTTATGGAATTTCTGCTTTTGGGTTGGCTCAAAATCTTAATATTTCAAGAACTGAGGCTTCCGATATCATCAAAGCTTATTTCAAGGAATTCCCTAAAGTCCACGACTATATGGAAAAAGTGAAGGTGGAAGCCAGAGAAAATGAATATGTTACTACCATTTTAGGAAGAAAGAGATGGTTAAGAGATATCAATTCGCGCAATCAGACCATCAGAGGTTATGCAGAACGAAATGCTATAAATGCACCCATTCAGGGAAGTGCTGCTGATATGATTAAAGTCGCTATGATCAACATTCATAAATGGATGGAGAAAGAAAATTTAAAATCGAAAATGATTATGCAGGTTCATGATGAATTGATTTTTGATGCTCATAAAGATGAGATTGAAAAACTGAAAGATAAAGTAGTAGATTTAATGAAGAATGCTATGGAACTGGATGTTCCTATGGAAATCGGGGTTGGTATTGCGGATAATTGGAGTGAGGCGCATTAACAGATGTTGAAGTTCTGAGGTGAGGATGTGTTGAAGTGACTAAGTATTGATGACTTTTTGTATAAATAAAGTTGAAATATAGTGAGGTGTTGGCTGAATGGTGTAGGGTGTTTTATTTGTACTTATAACCTAAAACCTACAACTTGAAGTAAGTAACAAATTATATTATTTAAAATAAAAAGTCTTGGTTCTAAATTCTAGAATTTTGACTCTTCAAAATGGCTAAAGACAAAATCATATTAGGGCTTGACCCGGGTACAACTGTGATGGGATATGGTGTAATCCAGATTACTGGTAATAAAATGACTATGTTACAGTATGGCGTTATTCACCTCTCAAAATATGCTAATCATGAAATCAAACTGCGCAAAATCTTTGAAAGAGTCACCAATCTAATTGAAGATTATAGTCCTGATGAGGTAGCCTTAGAAGCACCCTTTTACGGTAAAAATGTACAATCTATGTTGAAATTGGGTAGAGCTCAGGGAGTAGCCATGGCGGCCGCTTTAAGATTAGATTTACCCATAACTGAATATGCTCCCAAAAAAGTGAAAATGTCTGTTACAGGCAATGGAAATGCTTCTAAAGAGCAAGTAGCAGAAATGCTGAAGACCTTATTAGGTATTAAAGAAATACCTAAACTATTGGATGCCACTGATGCATTAGGAGTAGCTGTCTGCCATCATTTCCAAGGCGAAAAAACTACTAGCGGTCCCAAAAGCTGGAAAGCGTTTATCAATGATAATCCGAGTAGGGTAAAGAAGTAAGTTAGCAAGTTTATATGTTGTCAAGTTCATATATTGTAATCACAAACTATTACCGAAATCTCCATCTTTTCTATGTATTCTGCGACTTCTATGTGCTTAATTCAGATACGTGATACTAACTTACTCGATACTTAATCTACTTACTCTTAAATTTATCCTTCAACTTTTTAAACCAATCTTTTTTATCACCACTGTCATCCTGAAAATTAGAATTACCTATTAAGAGCGCTAGGGGTTTCAGTGGTTCATACTCTTCGCATACCACTTTTAGCATAGCAGCAAAGGGTAGAAATAAAACCATGCCGGCTACACCCCAGATGGATGCACCAATAATCAAACTTAAAATGGCGGCAAAAGCATTTACATTAACACTGTTTCCTACTATTTTTGGGTTTAAGAAATTACTTTCCAACAATTGAACAACCCAAAACAAAGCAGCTACAGCTATTGGTACCCATAATTGATCATGAGACATGAACGCATACAAAACCGGGATAGAGGCCCCTATAGTAGTACCTACAAAAGGAATGATTGACAAGGAAGCAGCTAAAAAACCGAATAAAAATGGGCTATCAATTCCGATTATCCATAAACCTACGCTGTTAACCGTTCCTAAAATTATAATTAAAATTGACATTCCAGAAAGGTACTTTTGCCCCACTTGCTGAACACTTTTGAGCATTTTGAAGAATTGCTCTTTTTTCCCTTCTGGTGAAAATTTCAAAAATGCTCTTACCAATCCTTTTTGATAAATGAGGAACAAAAACATATAAATAAATACTGTGATTAATCCTGTAAAAAAATTAGCGGTACTACTGAAAGTGCCTCCTACTAGACTTCCTGCTGAATCTTTTAAATACGTCTTGAAATTTTTTGATAATTCTTCTTTTTCAAGGTTCTCCACTATGCTAATATTCTTATTTATAAAAAAAACAACATCCGTATATAGCTTCGAAAGCTTGTTACTAAAATTGGTAACCTCATCGGAAAGGGCTATGATTTCAGCTGAAAAAAAGGTGATTCCTCCACCTATAATTATAATCAATAATAGAATAGAAAGAAAGCCGGCTAAAATATTTCCAACCCCCCATTTCATAAATTTTTTATGGACAGGATATAAAATAAATGCAAGTAATAAGGCAATCCCAATAGGAATTAATATGGATTTAGCTACCACCATAAATGCAATCAATAGTGCAACAAATGCTAGTGTAAAAAATGAGTTTTGAAATGATAATTTCATGATTCCTATGATTTAAAAGTTGAGTTTAAATTCAGATTCTATAGCTTTTAACGCTGGTTTATTTTGTGGGGTATAAGCTTTGATAGTTCTTTTATTAAGCCCGTCTCTATTCAAATGCCATTTCCATATAAACCCGCCTTTCCACCAGGTTTCTGGTTCGAATGACTGAAATAAGGCTTCAAATGCAATTTTCTGATTCTCGAAATTGACATCTAAAGTGTCTTTTGATAATTTCCAATGACCCATTGTGTTATATTCAATGCTTTCATATCCATATTCAGTAAAAAGAATCTCTTTATGAAATTGTTCTGAAAGCTTTTCCATCTCTTTTTTCGGCTGTTGCCAAGCAGCTATTAATTCCTCTTTATCAGGATGTTTTTCTTCACTTAACGGAAAATAAGCATCGATTCCAATATAGTCCAATTCACTCCAAAATTTTATATTGCTGTATTCGTCCCAGTTTGCAGCGTAAGTAAGCTTTCCGCTAAAGTCTTCTCTGGTACTTGATATTAAATTAAGCCAAAATTCATTTCTATTGGCAGTGGATTTCCTCATTTCCGTACCTATACAATATAATTCAACATTTAAAGAATCGGCTAATCTTGCATAAGTGTTGATATAATCCGTATATCGATGTTCGAAGACTTGCCAAAGACTATCTGTTTTAAATTCTAAATCTCCGGCCCAACCTTGTCCACCAACCCACAAATGTGGTTTAAGCATAACCTTAAATCCTAAGGATTTAGCCATTTTAATGGTCTCTTTTGTCCCTTCTGGTTTCTCTCCCCACCATTGACGTGGATGGTCAAAAGTGACTTCAGCTGTTTCACTATTACAAAATGCATAAGGTACAACCGCTATCCATGTAGCTCCTATGTTCTTTACTTTTTCTAATGAATCAATTGGAAAAGACTGCGGAGGAGCTACCAGATTAATTCCATTTATTCTTTGAGCCTTTTTATTTTCCTCTTCAATAAAAAACAAAGAATTGCTAAATATAGCAATGGAGGTCAAGCCTATAAGTCCAACTAATATTTTCCACTTATTCCCCATCCTCATTCTTTCCAAACCCCATTTTTTCCCAAAGATTTTTATCTTCTTTTTCTATTCTACTTGCTTTCTCCAATCCTACAGTTGATTGAAAACCTGAAACTAGACTGTTGGACCAATAGCTAAACATAGATTTTCGAGTGTCTCTAGTGAATTGAATCTTACCAACTCTAAATTTTCCGTTTTTTCTTGGGTTTTCTTGCGATAAAGCCACATTTGCCAACCAGCTTAAGGCTTTATCGCCTTGTGCTTCCTCATTTATAATTTTGTGAAACTTAATTTTTAAATCTGAATATTTAAATTCCATTTCACCATTTACAGCTCTATTTCCACCAGAATAGCTAAAGAATAATTCATCCACTCTTCCTGATGTAATTTCTACCGGAGCGGATTTAGACATGTATTGATTGATAAATCCAAGTGGCATGGGTTCCAAGCTACCTGCTACCGTAAAATAACCATATTTAGAATTTAAATTATATCGAATATCAGCTTTTAACTTGCCTTCATCATAGAGATTTCCACTTGCTTTAATGACCAAATCAGGCCCGTATTTTGATATACTATCTTTTCGATTCGTAATGTTATCAATTTCAGCATTAATATTTGTAATAGATACGGTGCCTATTTCCTGACTTCCATCTGGTTTTTCATAGTAGTTTAAATTCATATTTTTAATAATACAATTCCTAACATCAATCGAAATATTACTGGTTTTTAATAACTCTACCAAAACTGGTACGAATCGATCATCAGGCAGAGGGTAATTCTTATCTTTAGTAACTACTAATTCAACTTTATTGGTATAAATAGTATTAATACTTATCATGCTATCTCCTTGCCATTTCATGGAATTCAACCTTATGCTATCTAAATAAATATCAATATGATTGGCTTCCACTTCTTTTAACTCAGCAAATTTTTCGGGAGAGTGAATTGGTTTAAAATGTGTAGAATTTAAAGTGATATCTTGTTTAAATAGATCAAAAGTAAGTTTCTTGATTTCTACCTTATGAAGAGTATCTGTGAGAAAATAGCTTAAATCATGAAACTCCAGGAATATTTCCTTTGCAATATCTTGAAAGGATTTTGGGATTTCTCCTTTTTTGAAATTAAGGCCTTGGGCAAATAGATTGTATTCGGCTTTTATTCTTCCTGACTTATTATTCTGTTCATCATAAAATAGAATTTCGCCTCCTTCCACCAGGAAATCCTTTATTTCCAGCTCAAATCTACCATCAAAAGAAGGTCGTGAAGCCTTAGTCCTTTTAATCTTATTGAAATCAAAAGGAAGTAAAAGCTTTGCTTTTTTAAGTTCTAAAGTATTGAACTTGTAGAGCTGATTATTAAATGTTTCCCAATAATCATCCCATGAAATATTAAGGTTTGGTAATTCCAGACTTGCCAACGTATCTGTATGGTCAATAATTAAATTGATTTTAACCTGCTCTAGGATTATTTTTTTCTCTAAAAATCGAAATGAGATGTCTTCAATTTGAAAATGGACCGAATCCTCAAAGTAATGATTTAGTTCGCTATGTATAGACTCCACTACATAGGATTTGATTTTTAATTCTTTTAGCAATTGCCACGCTATAAAAAGTACAACAATGCTGCTAAAAAAAATAATACCGGTTCTTTTAATGGTCTTCTTTTTCAGCATGGTATTTTAGTCAGAGAATAGTTTTATTCAAAATAATAAAAAAAACTCAATGTTTAGATATAGTAATAGAATGATTTATGTTTCCACTATTATCACCATTTATATATTGACATATATTGATGGTGCTGATAAAGGTAGTATCGTTTTTGTATGACTTAGGTTTGCAAATTATATGTAGAAGTTTGTATACTATAAACTCGATTGACTCAATGAGTAGAATAAAATATAAGCGAAGGCAATCTTAAATAGCTTTATTTTATTCTTGGTTTTAGCCGATCGAGCCCAATTTTGATAGTCCTAGATTCAAATATCAAGACATCAACCTCGCAAACTTCTTACCTCCTGGAAATTCGTTCAGGATAGTTTTGAAAAGCACTGTTAAAGGGATAGATAAAATTAATCCCGGTATTCCCCATATAAATCCCCAAAACATCAACATAACTAAAACCACTATAATATTGATGGAAAATGACCTGCCCATAAATATGGGTTCTAAAACAGCACCAAATAAAATCTGAGCACCTGTAAATAAAATAGCAGCCAATAATAAAGTTCCAGGACTTTCAATCTCTATGAAGGCGAAAATCATGACTAAAACGGTCGAGATCACAGATCCCACCATTTGGATAAAGTTGATAACGAATGCCAGTAATCCCCAAAATAGTGGAAAACTGATATCTAATGACCAGGCGATTACTCCGAAAGCCACTCCAGTTAAAAAGCTTACAAATATTTTAACCTTCAAGAAGTCGGATACACTTCTTTCTACTTTCATAAATGTTTTTACAGATTGAGTGCCACCAGAAAATAAGGTGCTTTGTAATATGTCTTTAAAATTCAGTGATCCTGCTAACAATAACATCAAAAAGAAAAGTGTCATTAAAATATTAACAACTGTACTCTGAATAAAAGAAACTGTTATGGTAAAATTATCCAAAACAACCCCCTCTATTTTATCACTTTTTAATAAGTTTTTAATAGTGCTTTCTCCATTTGCTTGATTTAAACCCAATGTTTCTGCAAATGGGGTTACTACCTGCTCCACTTTATTGTCTAACTTCCTAAATATTTCCGATTTACCTTCTTCTATTTGTTTACCGGATAATTGGACAATTTTAATTGCAGAGAAGCTTGTTAAGGCTAAAATGAGTATGACTGTTCCTAAAGCAAGAAATTGGGGAACTTTCCTTTTTTTCATCCAACGCATCATAGGAGTAAATAATAATGCGATAAAGATGGCAAACATTAAAGGAATGAAAATAAATGATAACAACTGTAAACTATAAAAGATAACAGGTATCACTAATACTAGCAAAAGCTTATTGGTGGTTGATTGTTCGTTCAATTTCATCTTAAATTACTATAAATCTATGTGCAAGCTAACGAAGAAGTTTAAATTTGGATATGCCTTAAAGAAATAATTGTGTAAATTTTAGTCATAATTTATTTATCCAATGAAACAGACAAGTTTATCTAAAAGAATGATTGAATTCTCACCGTTTTTGGTTGGCACTATGCGTCTAGGAAAATGGGGAGAAGATTTCTCTACCAATCAATGGATTGCCTTCATTGAAAGAGCCTTAGAACTGGGATTGAAAGATTTTGATCATGCTGATATTTATGGGGATTATACTACAGAGGCGGATTTTGGTAAAGTCTTAAAGGAAAAACCCCATTTGAGACATGAAATGCAAATCACTACTAAGTGTGGTATTAAAATGCCTGCTGATAACCGTCCTGAATATAAAATTAAATCTTACGACAGCGGTGAGAAACATATTATTCAATCAGTAGAAAATTCACTACGAAATCTTCAAACTGATTACATTGATGTGCTTTTGCTGCATCGGCCGGATTTTTTAATGAACCCCAATGAAATAGCGGAAACTTTTGAGAAATTAAAAGATGATGGTAAAGTCAAATTCTTCGGAGTATCCAATTTTAGCCCCTCACAGTTTGAAATGATAGATAAGATGTTTCCATTGGTTACACATCAAATCGAGGCTTCCATTAGGTATCTATATCCTTTTGAGGATGGAACATTGGATCAATTAGTATTGAAAAATATCATACCAACCGTGTGGTCACCTCTGGGAGGAGGTAAATATTTACTTAAAGGGAATAGTAAAGAAGAGCAGGATCTTAATCAAATACTTAAGAAGTTAATTGATAAATATGAATTGAATACCGCACAGCTCATGTTGCTTTTTCTAAAGAGGCATCCATCAGGAATTATTCCTGTTTTAGGAACTTCTAAAACTGAAAGATTGGAAGAAGCGCTGAAAGTGGAATCCAAAACAATGGAAAAAGAAGATTGGTATGCTTTATATTCAGCTGCTAAAGGTGAAGAATTGCCTTGATATATAATCCTTTGAAATAAAAAGTAACCTGATAGGTTTTGGTAATCATGAAGTATAAAATAAATAAGCATTTTTTAATCCCTTAGAATTCATGAAATTTGCAGCATGTTAGATCAGTTGAAGGAAACCATAATTGCATTATCTACAGCTCCTGGGGTAGGAGCCATTGCAGTCATCCGTCTTTCGGGAGAGGATGCTATCACAATTACCAATAATGTTTTTAGAGGAAAAAATCTATTACAACAAAATAGTCATACGGCTCATTTCGGGACGATTCGTAATGATGAGGGAGAAATAATAGATGAAGTAGTGGCTACCTTATTTATTGCGCCACATTCATTTACCAAAGAAAATGTAGTGGAGATTTCCTGTCATGGTTCTCCTTATATTGTTCAAAGACTGATTAAATTCTTTCTAAGAAAAGGAGTTCGTCTGGCAAAAGCAGGAGAATTTACACAAAGAGCTTTTCTGAATGGTCAGTTCGATTTAGCGCAGGCTGAAGCTGTAGCTGATTTGATTAATGCTGATACAGAAGCATCTCATAAAGCTGCATTAAATCAAATGCGTGGTGGTTTTTCAGAACAAATAAAAAAGCTGAGAGCTGAATTGATTCATTTTGCCAGTATGATTGAACTGGAATTGGATTTTGGTGAAGAAGATGTGGAATTTGCCGATAGAGATGATTTGAAAAAACTGGTCAATCAACTGCTAAGTGTGATTACCGCATTAGTCAGCAGCTTTGATTTAGGAAATGTGATTAAGAATGGTGTTCCTACTGTGATTGCCGGAAAACCCAATACCGGTAAATCCACTTTACTAAACGCCCTTCTCAATGAAGAAAAGGCTATAGTTTCCGATATAGCCGGGACCACCCGTGATTTTATTGAAGATGAAATCAATTTAGAAGGTGTGGTTTTCCGATTTATTGATACTGCTGGATTGCGTGAAACAGAAGATAAGGTAGAGGCAATAGGCGTTTCCCGTACCAAAGAGAAAATGAAGCAAGCTTCCTTGATCATTTATATGTTTGATTTGAAAAACGATACTTTAACAGAAGTTAATCGAGATATCAATATGCTGGAAAATTTGGGTATACCTTTTATCAAAGTCGGTAATAAAATGGATGAAGCACAGCCTGAATTGTATGATGAAATGCATAAAGACCCTAATACTTTATTTATTTCTGCCATCAACAAGGAAGGATTGGAAGCCTTAAAGACTAAATTAGTGGAAACCGTAAATCTTGATAATTTCAAAACGGGAGATACGGTAGTAACCAATATCCGCCATTATGACAATCTGGTGCAAACTCAAAATAGCCTAAATGCGGTGTTGAGAGGTTTGGATAGCAATATCACTGGAGATTTCTTAGCATTGGATATCCGTCATGCTCTGCGCTTTTTAGGTGAGATAACAGGGGAAATCACAACGGATGATTTGTTGGCTAATATTTTTAGTAAGTTTTGTATTGGAAAATAGAGTTTATAGAAAATCCTTTTAATAGAGTCAGCTTAGCTAATCTAGTAGAAAGAAGGTTTAATCATATGATCAGCACTTCTGTACTTTGCTTTTATGCAATTACTGTGTTTTAATGATTGATTATAATTCCCAACCAGAGTTGTTGGGGTATTCTGGTTTTGAGTAAGTTTTGGAAGCTGGGATACAAAGTTGATAGTTTTTCGCTCTTCTTTAATAGGAAATTTTAATTATCCATTTTTGCTTTACACTACCAGTCTCCTTAATGCGGCCATTGATAAGTAAATTGAGTTTAAAACACAATTTAAGACTCAAAACATTATTTTAAATATTTAAAATTATAGTTTTGTCTATATAATATTGTATTTTAACAATTAAAATTATTTCTAAAATTTTGGAATCTGCTAACCATTTTAATACATTAGATTAAACAGTTAATGTATATTAGATTATTAAACATACAATTTATGGAAGTTAAAAAAATACAGTTGCTATTAAGTGCTTTCTTTTTATTGCTTTCCCTTAATCTACAGGGGCAAATAAGCACGCTAAATGGGCAAGTAAGTACAGTGGAAAGGAAATATAGTATAAAAATTAAGAATGATATTTTTAGAAGGATCTTTAAAGACGGTGGTTCAGATTTTCGCTTCTATATTACAGACAATGGAGAATCGATAATTGCTCAATCGTATAGTAAATTCTTTCTAATAGAGGCTGCTACCGGAAACGTGCTGTTGGAAGAAACTTTACCATTTATTCAGTTTAAAAAGAAAGAAAAATTAAGAGGAGCATATGGAATTATAAAGGAATTAAATCTTCTGTTATTTTTTAATCAATGGACTGAGGAGGGGAGTGTCATTAAAGCATTTGATCTAAAAACGGGAAAAAAGATGTGGGAAAACGAGGACGCACGAGTAACTACCCCAACTGGATATGTCGTGTTAGATTCTAGATATGCCAATGCTGTGGAGGAAAATCATTTTGATAAGAGATTCTCACCTCTTGAAAAAGGAGAATCACTCTATTTAAACTACTCCACCTTCTATCCATCTATGAAGTATTTTGAAGAAACTGACGCCCTCTTCATCAGAGGTCATAAAAAAAGTTATTTAATTAATGGAAATACAGGGGAGACATTGTGGGAAACAGACACCAGACTTATTACGGGAAAGGCAAAATATTTTAAGGACCGAAATGAATATGTCTTCGTAACATTTTCTATTGACAAAGAAGAAGGTGTTGTATTTATATTAGATGCTGAGACAGGTAATACTAAGCGAACAATAGACTATATAGGCAAGTTTAACAAAGATAATACACACTTTGTTGGGGGTAATCTTGTAAATGAATATCTGGCAATTGAAATTCTTGACTTAATAACGGGTGAAAGGTTAGCTTTAAGTGCAGAGGAAGAAGGTATAGAGTTTTTTAAAAAGCTTGGCTCCGGTGGAGGAGGGAATAATTCAGCCATTGGAGAAAATGTGATTTATGGAATGAATAGCCAGATGGGCAGAAAAGTTGTGCCGGGCTACACTGGACATAAGTCAAAACTATTAAAATATGATTTGAAAACAGGTGAAAAGAAATTGGAGAAGGACATAGATGATGCAATTGGAATGATGTACGCTGATGATGAAAAAATCATAGGCAGTACTGGCAAATTTAATAAGTCCTATCTTCACAAGATTGATGGTGAAACGGGAGAGTATGTCTGGAGTTCTGAGCCAATAAAGGGTCTTTCAAATTTCAAAGAAAGAACTACAATAGGATCAAATAAAACTATTTCAGCAGGAAAGAAAGAGCTTTATATCATTGATAATGAAACTGGTGATTTTCAAAAAACGGTTGATCTTGATGAACTCAATATTGGTAATATTAGAAGAACTGAAAAGGTAGGCGATAATATCTTTTTACTGGGTGTAAAAGGTTTGGCTTTTGTTAGTAAAGAAGGAGAAATTATCGGTTCTGACAAAATTGGGAATAGCATAAGCAGTTTTTTTGGTCATAATATTCAAAGAGCCTATTGGAATGAAGATTATACCTACGTTTTTCAAACAAACAAAGTACACGTATTCAATAATAGCACTATGGAAAGTAAAGGCTTTATAAGCTATCCAAGTGAATATTCAATGGAAGAAAATAATGAAAAGACGATTAGCTATTTTAATACCAGAGTAATGTATCTGTCAGCCAACGGCCAATACTTTTTAAAGGTTAGAAGTAATGGAGCGATGGATATATTTGAAATGTAAGCATTATATCTGACCTTCCAAGTAACAATCATATGTAGAAGGGATCGATCAAAAACTGAAGAGCATGCTCTTCGGTTTTTTTAAGGAAAAAGCCCGCTTCAAAAATTGAGTAGTTAAGTTATGACTATTACGGTCATTTATTTATAGTAAACTCTAATGGAGTAAAATCCTAGCCTTCGAAAAAATGATAATTTGAATGTATTGACCAATTATGAATTTACAAAACAAGTTATTTTAATTTTGGAGGAGTACTCTCAACATATATTGAGCTTGATCTTATAAGAAAATCTAAGTGATTTTCTTATTCCAGTATTTAATTAAGAAAAGTGATTATAAGGTAGCGATACAAAATCTAGGGAAAGAAATATATCACATAAATACCGGAACTATAGAAGGTACTTTTCAGAAAGCTGATAATTTAAAAGGAAGTGATATTGTATTTGCCAACATCTGCTTCTGTTTTTAGGTGAGATACACTCAATATCATATGGTTTACTGGCGAATATATTTAGTGAGTTTTATATCAGGAAGTTAGCAATTAGCATATTTTAATTAAGAGGATGATATTAAATTAATTGAAGAGCTTCCACTCTCAGTCAAAAAAAAACATCGGTGATTATTCACCGATGTTATAAAATAGAATTAGAAGGCTAAAAAAATATCATCTATAATCACACTCATCATAAATAGTTTTATCAAAAACTAAATCAGTATCTGAAGCACCACCTAAATACCAGTTTGTATCCCATGAGTCGATATCAGAAAAACTATTATATGGACCCCAAATATTTTGGGTTTCCACAGGCCATTGCCAATCTTCAGGTATTATAATTCCGTTTGGAAAATGTTTGCCTTCTCCTTCAGGGTACACTCCCTTAAGATCGATAAATTGAAAAGTATCATCCGAGTCATTACCTGTAATTTCCCAAATGTGTAGATCATAATTCGGACGTACTGATTTAACTGTAATGAAAGGGTCTAATACAGACGCTCTTAATCCATTGGTATATTTACCCAATTCACCGTATACTATAATCTCAAATTCTTTCGTATTCGTTTCAAGGCAGTTAACATCCCAGGTATTGGCACCGAATTCATACCTGCCTTGATTATTTGCTGGAATATCTGCTTTAGTATTATTAAAAACCATGAGCGTAAGTGTTCCACTGGCATTCTGTATGGTATTTCCGCCATCAAGAGAATAATCACCTGTTATGGGTATATTAACTTTAAATGCATGGTTGTAGTTAGCACCTCTGGCTATTGCTGTAAATTTTAATTTTAAGGTTGATGATTCAGCATTTTTAATTATCTCCTGATTTGCCTGAATTACCAAATCATTAAAATCAGCATCATTTCTTAAGTTACCATTTTGATTATCACGGTTAATATCTTCCCATGCATAGGTGAAATCTACTGTACAAACAGGAAAGCAATATTTAAAATAAGTCGCCCAGTTTTTTCCTGGGAAATCAAAAGATTGAGGATCTTCGCAAACACCACCCCAAGCAGTTTCTCCATTTGATAAAGCAGCATGTGCCGCAATATTAATACAGTCTATTTCATCCAGACCTGCATCAGAACGATTAATTTTTACAGTGTGTGAAGTTTGCATGTCTCCATCTTCCCATTCCATTTTATACTCAAATTTACCTGGTATGGGATTTCCATTTTTATGGGGAACATCTGTAAAATCATTATCATCATTGAAGAGATCGAGATGGACTTCTTTGAGATATACACCTTCCTGAGTTACATTGTACGTCACATACAAGTATTCCTTATCATGCATCACTTGCATATTTCCAGCTACTGTATGTTGACCAGCTATTAGACAGGTCTCGAAACATCCGTCTAACACCGCAGCGTTATAGGGAGAGAAAGCCTCATTCTCAAGACTATGGAAGAATAACTTATTATTAGCGTTTTTACTAAAGTCATCCATGTTTGGGTCGGTGCATCCTGCGAATAACAGGGCAAAAACAAAAACTGGCAGTACACTCCACTTAATGTTGTTTAAAGTATTCATGATAGTTAGTTTAATTGGTTCTTAAATTAAAATGTATTACGATACATTGAACGAAATGTTAACCAATACTTAATATAATATTGCTAAATATACAAATCTTATTTCATTTTTCTTAAATACAATTTTATCTATGCTATTTTGCTAATTATTTGAATACCAATCTTCTCCTTTATATTCCTCTTCCCGGGATGCTATTTCTCTATTTTTCATCAAATAATAATTTTTATCTAAGCGCTTGCTCCTGTAACCTAGTAGATGGAAGAAATCCTTTGTGAAAAAACGCGCGACTTTTCGGTTAACTCGAAGCGTAGACTTCTTACTCCAAGATACACCAGGTAAAAGAGGAAGTATGCGGTCAACTCTAATCTTGCGAAGTATAGCCGATAATTTAAGAGCAAATTTTGATACTCTTTGAATGGCAAAAAAACCTTCAGAACCCTGAGCCTGGTAGAGTGGCATGAAAATTCGTGCTTGAGAATCAGCGTATATGGATTTGTTATTACTACTGGCTAACTTCTGACCTTTCTCAACTAATTCGAAATTAACATAACCAGGATTCATACGAAAATCCTCTTCAGGTTTAATTTTATACCGATATAAAATCTCATAAAAATCACGCATGTTCATGGTGTTTTTAGCCAGAGTAGCATAATATTTATTAAAATCAACAGCATCCTTTTCAATTAGGCCTGCAAATACAAGCGATAGTATGCTAAAGGCAAAATGATTTTGAATGGAGGAATTGTCATCATGTTGGCCGGCCTCAAAACCAAAAGCTACATACCCCAACTCATTTATATAACTTAGCAAAGGTCCTTCAAGATACTCTTCTATTCCCAAAATGGTAGGGAGGGGATATTGATTGGTAAATTTTCTATTGAGCAGACTGTCATTCATCACCACAAAAGGCATTGTTTCACAGGAAGTAGTATGGAAATCAAGAAAGTAGAAAGGGCCATTGTCTTGCTTTAAAATGTCACTAATACATTTATATAAACTAACCAGTTCAGCAGTGTCTTTGTCATCAATCTCTAATTTTCCTTCCTGCAATTGAAGCATCCTCTCACTTGTCCAAAGACGATTGAGATCATATTGGTGAAATCTCTCTTGTTTTTCCAGTGCTGGCAGATTTCCGGCAATAGCATATAGATTGCCATTAATCTTTACATTATTCTTTTGGAGAAAAACTATCAATTGATTTAAGGCAAAAACTCCTGCAGGTTCATTGCCATGAATGCCTGCTGTTAAAACCATAGAAGGCCCTCTGTTTTTACTTTTAAGTTGACCAATAAAGCGTCAATATCAATTGTTTGATCGAGTGCTTTACTATAAACCTTTGTCATGGTCATAAGGAATTATATCATTAATAGTAATGATTCCAATAAGATGGCGATCATGGATTACCGGAACACATCCGATGGTATTTCTTTTCATTAAATCCAATGCATTTTTGATAGTAGTTTCAGGTCTTACGGTTATAAGGTCTTTTGTCATAATTTGCAAAACTAATAGCCCTTCGGTATGACCAATTTCTTTTCTATAACGCTCTAAATGTGACCAGGTGAGTAAACCGCAAAGCTCTCCTTTTTTATTTTCCACAGGAAGGTGATGAATATTTTTCCAAAGCATAACACTTGTTGCTAGATCGGCAAGGTCATTTTCCGTAACAGTGAAAAGTTCGGTACTCATGATATGACCTGCCAGATAAGAAGCTTCGTGTGCTTCTAGGGTGGGGTCAACTTCCGGCCATTCATGGGATAATGCTTTTACTTTGATTATTGTATATAGCCTTGGTCAGCATCATCAAGGCATCATCCTTTTTATGGGTTTTTTTGAGCTTTCGATAATTGCGAATGCACCATTGCGAAGCAGTTTCTTTAGTGGTTCTTTCTTCAATAATTCTTAAGTACTGCTCAATATCCTCTTCAGCTATCTTAGCTTTTTTCAATCCTTCATAGGCTATGGGTAAAAGATATTTATTGATGAGTTTTCTGGCAGAATATTGTTCTCTTTTCCATCTCATTACAGATTCCTTACCTGTACGCGCAGCCTTTATAAAATTAGATTTTACATCCCTAAATTCCATAACCTTAGCCATATCGTCAAATTCCTTTGGCCTTCCCATCATCATACCTATCCAAAATGCAAAATTAGCTACTTCATCTTTGACGGTGGGTCCGGCAGGAATATAGCGATTTTCAATACGAACGTGTGCTTTGCCATTACCCACTCCATAGCAACACCTATTCCAGTGGTATACTGTACCGTTATGGAGATTCAAAGCCTGTAGTTTTGGGATTTTTCCTTGCGATAATTCCTCTAAGGAATTGTTTTTTATTTCTTTAGCGATAAGTATTTTATGGCGCGCTATATCATCTTTAAACATTTCAGCTATCGATCCTGAAGCCCAGGAATTTCCGAAAGAAACTCTTGCAAGCTGTTCTTTTAATGCAAATGAAGAACTTCTGGTATCAATGCTTTGCTGAAAAAGGGCAATACGTGTTTCACTCCATAATTCTCTTCCTAAGAGTAAAGGCGAATCACAACAAATACTCAGTAACCTGAGTTCGATTCTTATTTAGGATTCAGAACGTCTATAAATAGTGAGTTTCAACTAAAAATTCTGAAACAATAGCAGGCTCTTGCAAGGGGTTTTTAGGAAGAAAATCGCTGTTTATAGGCGGAAAGGGGAAAACTTTTCCATAAAATCCAATATACTGCGTTGTCTTTCCTCGATATAGCTCGCTATATCTTCTAAAAGACGCCTTGTCTATTTAATTTTATGAAAATCTGAATTTCCAAATTAGAGTCGAGTTTGTATGTTTGAAAAATAAGCCAAGAGGTTTAAATTGATATAGGTAATAAAATTTAACAATTAACCTCTAGGCTTATGAACAATTATAAATATACAACAAATCATGAAGATCCGGAAAACATTTATATCGGAATA
>NZ_JAGXGF010000124.1 GCF_024636815.1 Marivirga sp. | reverse complement strand
TTTTGAGAACCGATGAGCTTCCTTTGACTTTCAAATCTTTGATGACAGTTATTGTATCGCCATCACTAAGCACATTGCCATTCGAATCTTTGACTACTTTTTCTTCAGCGTTATCAGACCTTGTATCCAACGACCATTCATGACCACAATCCGGACAAACCAATACTCCATCCATTTCATAAGTATACTCAGAATGACATTTTGGACAACTTGGTAATATATACATTAATGCTTCCTCCTAAATATTGTTGATTTCAAAATATAATTGAATAAACTCAAAAATACTATTATCATGATTGATCAAATCATATAACTCACTTTTCAAGTGATTCTAAAGAAAAAACCTCGAACATGCACTCGAGGCTACTAATACATATGAAAATGCTCTTGATAATTATTATAAGATATTTCCAAAATTTTATCAATGTAAACCGCATTTTTTGTGTTTACGAGGTGCGCGGGAACAAATCGACAGTTTTTAGGTTTGAGGAAACATATCTTCTCCAATTCGACCTAGATTTTTAGCATCAAAATCACACACCGTTTATATACTTTATTAATCGCAAAATTAGCGCTCATCATGCCAATCTTGAGGCATACTTCTCTATTGGTGATTTTGCACCCTAAAAACAACCTATATTTTTTCTTCAACTAATTCAGTTAATAATCATTAAAATTAACAATTAGTACGCAAAAGAACTTCAATTTCTTTTGCCGGCATGGGTTTGTAATAATAAAATCCTTGCGTTTCATCACACATCCGTTGCGCTAAATATGACTCCTGCTTTTGTGTTTCAACCCCTTTAGCAATGACGTCCACCCCCATGTTTCTTGCAAGTACAATTATGGTTTTGGTAATCGCTTCATCTCTCTCATCTCCGTTAATCCCTTGGATAACAGGCACAGGAATTCTAATTCTATTAATTGGTAATAATTTTAAATATTTTAATGAAGAATACTCAGTGCCGAAATCATCAATGGAGATGTAAATGCCAATTTCCTGAAAGGCATTCAAAACGCGAACAAAATTATCCGTATCCTGCATGGCAATACGCTCCGTGATTTCCAACTCGAGATATTGAGGTAATAGCTTTGTTTCATCCAGGATCTCTTTAATCTGATTCGTGATTTCGGGATTTTGCAACTGGATGATGGACAGATTTACAGCAACTCTGATGGGCGGCAAACCCGCTTTCTGCCAGGCCTTGTTCTGCATGCATACTGTGTGCAACATCCACTTGCCAATGGGGTTGATTAATTTGGTTTTTTCCGCCAGATGAATGAATTTGTCCGGAGAAACCAAACCTAACTCGGGATGATTCCAGTGAAGAAGTGCTTCCAGACCGACTATTTTCTTCGTATTGAGATTGATTTGGGGTTGATAATAAACTTCAAATTCATTTCTTTCCAAAGATCGATACAAATCGTTACTCAGTTTCATATTTTCCGCAATAATATCTTTCATGATTGTAGTACAAAGGACCGATTGATTTTTACCCTTCGCCTTGGCTTTGAACATGGCTAAATCAGCATTCTTGATGAGAGTTTCATATGTTTCCCCGTCCGCCGGAAAAACGGATATCCCAATACTGATTGTCACAAAGATTTCGATGTGATTCAGCATGAATGGTTGTCTAAAGGCACCAATGATTTTATTCGTAACTATCAGAATGTGATCGGCGCTTTTCAGGTTTTGAAGCATAATGATAAACTCATCGCCACCTATCCTGGCCACTGTATCACTTTCTCGAACGAGACTAGTGAGCCTAGTAGCCACAGCTTTGAGCAATACATCCCCTTGAAAATGTCCGTGAGTATCATTAATCGTTTTGAAGCCATCCAAGTCTAAAAATAAAATTCCGATCGGGCTTTCAATCCGCTTCGCTAAATTTATTGCTTGCTTCATCCTGTCTACTAGATTCACGCGATTTGGCAATCCAGTTAAAAAATCATAATACGCAAGCTGCTCAATTTTTTCGAGTGCCAGTTTCCGAAGGGTTATTTGATTGAAAAGCTCTTTATTCGCTGATTCAAGTTGAACCGTTCTCTTCTTGACCCTTTTTTCTAATTGGTCGTTAAGTCTCTCTATCATTTTCTTTTGTTTGACAAGTTCTTTGTTAGCAATAATCAGTTCATTGGCCCGCTTCTCTTTCTCTTCTCTCTCTTCAGATTCTTTTAAAGCTCTTTCTATGGCATAAATCAGTCTTCCCAGTTTATCCTTTGCGACATAATCTGTAGCCCCTTGCTTTAAAAGCTCTACAGCTACCTCCTCACCTATGTAACCGGATACACATATGAATGGTGTCTTCGGGCATATGGCTTTAGCATGTTTCAAAGATGTAAAGCCATTAAATCCAGGCAACGTAAAATCAGAAAGAATGAGATCATATTTCCCCAGTGTTATTGCGGAAATAAAGTCTGTTTCTTTAGACACGGTATGCGTTTGAATTTCATAACTGAAATTTTCACAAAGATATTCATAGATTAGTTCAGCATCCATGGGAGAATCTTCCAGGGAAAGTATTTTTAATACTGGTTTTGGATCACTTTTACTATCCATATAGTCCTCTCATTCCAAGGGTAATTCATTAATAATTACCCAAAAATTTCCAATCTGTTTTACTGCTTCAATTAGAGCTATGAAATCAAGTGGTTTTACAACATAGGCATTCACTCCCAGATTATAACCCTTGATTAAATCCTCTTCTTCCCTCGAGGATGTCAGCATAATAATCGGTATCCGCTTAAATTTTATATCCTTTTTAACAATAGATAAAAATTCAAGTCCATCCATTCTCGGCATTTTTAAATCGAGCAGAATAATGCTAGGATTTTCCGGTTTTCTCCCTTTGTAAATACCTTCACAAGATAAATACTCTAATGCTTCTACACCGTCACCAACTGAAACTATTGGATTCACCATATTGTTTTCTTCGAGGGCTTCCATGGTCAGCTCAATATCCAATGGGTTATCCTCAACATAAAGAATAGTTCTCAGTTCCTTAGCTATTCACCTCCTTTTCTTTTCATAAGAGTAAAGTAGAAGGTCGCGCCTTCACCAACTTTAGCTTCAGCCCAAATTCTTCCACCATGCCGTGTAATTACTCTTTGAACCGTAGCTAAGCCAATTCCTGTACCTTCATAATCTTCACGACTATGCAAACGCTGAAATACAGCAAATAATTTTGATGTATAGCTCATATCAAATCCCGCTCCATTATCTTTTATATGGTAAATGATTTCTTTTTCAGTTTGCTCTGCATCAATAGTTATTTTAGCCAACTCATTTTTACTTGTAAACTTGACTGCGTTTTCGATCAGATTACCCCATACGGATTTAATCATCTCAAGATCACCAAAAGCCAAGGGCATGGATTTAATGGTAAAGACTATCCTATGTTCTACATCTTCTTCCAGTATAGGCTGGATATATGCATCGACAATATCGTTCATATTTAACACGGTTTGCTTCATCTCTATTCTGCCCGTTTTAGAAAATCGGAGCAGCCCATCAATCAATTCTCCCATGTTTTTTGTGGCGCTGGATATATTCTCAAGATACTGCCGTCCTTCCTCAGGAAGGAAGTTTATATATTTTTTTACTAAAAGAGCATCATAGCCAATAATATGCCTTAAAGGCGCCTTTAAGTCGTGGGATATCGTGTAGGAGAGCGACTCCAACTCTTTATTCGCAGATTCAAGTTGGGCTGTTCTCTCTCTCACGCGATCTTCCAACTGCTCATTGAGTTCTTCTATCTTTTCTTTTTGAATAGCAAGTTTTTCGTTGGCTATAAGCAAATCAACCGCTCGCTTTTCCTTCTCACCATTTTGAAATATGAGTTCCTTATTTGCGATGATCAGTTCGGCTGCCAGGTTTGCCTTCTCCTCAGTTTGAAAAGCCAACTCTTTCTCGGCGATGACTAGTTCAGCTGCTCTGTCTGCCTTCTCTCCCCTCTGAAAAACGAGTTCTTTATTAGCAATGACCAACTCTGCTGCCCTTTTTTCTTTCTCTTCGTTTTGATAAGCTAGTTCTTTATTAGCAGTGACCAACTCTGCTGCCCATTTATCTTTATCTTTCTCTTTGTCTTTCTTTAAGTTATCTTCTACCTGCTTATGAAACTCTTCCTTCATATGTTAATTCCCTCCCTTTTACTTTTTTCTCTTATCAATGGGCTTCTCAGCGTCTTTTGGAATCAGCCAGAGGTTTGCCATTTTTTTAGCTTCCTCGATTCTTCCTTTAAGACAAGGTCAGAAAACCTTTAATTTTAGACCTTTCAGGACCCATTATTTATCTTTTTGTGGCATCAGGACAACAGCAGAGAGTAAAGTTTTATCCTCAACCTCAAAATTGCTATTATATGGTAAAACTTTGTTCACAAACACAGTTTCTCTTTCTCCTCGTTTTGGAAGGCCAGCGCCTTATTGGCGATGAGCAGTTCCGCCGCACGTTTCTTTTTCTCTTCATTTTTTTGCAAATTCTCATCTCCAATCAATTAGAACAATACTATCTTTAAAACTATTTAATTACTTTTTTATATAATTACTTATTATATATTCCTTGTATCCATTCTCAGGATACCTGTTTTTATTGTGTATTGATTGCTTTTGATATCTCTGTTGGTCCGAAGAAGTCTTTTCAATCGCCTTGATAATTCGGTTCTGTAGCAAATATTCTATAAATTAATTTTTGACATAATCATAACTTATAGATCAACAATTTAATCTACCATAAATAATTGCTCAAAAAACTTTACTTCTTGCTGAACAGTATCAAATAATTTGCAGCATTAACATCACGAGTTTTAGATGAAAAAATTGCATAATTCCAATTTCAAGATATTTCTTACATGAAGATAGCGTAAACAAGCCATCGTTCTAAAGCAATTAAACTCATGTGTTCTTTAAATAGAAATGAACCTATTATTATATACCCGCATATTCATAAATATCGCTGGATACTGCATATTCGTCCCTGAATAATAATATATCATATTCATGTTTTATCAAAGGTTCTGATAACTGCTAATTTAATTTATTCCAACCAAATCATTTAAATGTCTACAATAACAATTAATACAATTAGTGTTCCAAATATCCGACATGTATTCTTCCATAATTATTTAGATAGGAGATCAATAAAATGCACTCATCAGTAATATCCAGAATGGATACAGCCATGAGTGCATTATAGTTGTATGTTCTCCTTAGTTAAGAAGTATACATTTTTTTTTACTATTCCTAGTACTTTTTATAATGTTCATACGCTTTTGGTGATGAATCTGGATCAAAACATAAATCACCATTTCTTCCTTCTCACTCAATTCCCCGGCAAATTCAGAAAACATCTAAATTGCACTGTCACGTTCAAAATAAGCCTTTTGCATATATTCCCATAGAGCGAAAAAAGGAGTTTTCAAGCTACAGTTTATCACCTGCAAAACTCGAAAACCCCTCATTTACAGGCTTCTTACTACACTTACTTGTTAACTCTTGACATCAATACCACGCATTGCACGACTCGCAAAATTCCTTAATCCAGCCAAACTCTTCACCATTAGAATAAGGTAGATTTTCTATGTCTGTAAGTACTGCCGCCAACCGTACACTGGGGCCATATTCATTGGTGATTAATAGACCATGCTTTCCAAATCCGCCAAGTCCTGCTGCTCGCTTGGGTATTTTTCATAAGACCATTAAGCCATGCACTCCTAGACATAACGGCAAGGTGGAGCGTGGTCACAGAGAAGATCAAAAGCGTTTTTACGATGTCTTTTCTTGCTTTACATCGTGTCCAACTTGTTTGACAAACCTACAATTACCTATATGTATCCTGAATCAGTATAGCACAGAATTTAGCGATATCACCGTTTAAGAAAAAACACCGCATTATTCATTTTGGAATAATACGGCGATTTATCTAAGGGTACATTTAAGCAACTACATTATGCTGATGTCTGCATAGAAACCCTGCTGCTGAGATTGTTTGCAAAATAATACTAGTTTTCTTCTTCTACGATTATCGCTTCTACAGAATTTTTCTTTATGGAATCTATTCCATTTTGACATCCAGCTTTAGATTTATATCTATCACCAGTACCAATAAGTTCTCCATTCCTCGCTTTTAATCTAAATCGATAATCTCCATTTTTATATTCGTATACCTCAAATTTAGGGTTCTTCTCTATTGAAAATTCCTCAATAGTTTGGTCTTCAATAGGGGCGATAGGAGCATTTACCCTTATACTCTCAATACCTTTTTTACATGATGCAAGAGATGAGTAAGGTTGCGAACTTAATATAATTTCACCATTTACAGCTTTTAGATGAAACCTAAACTGGTCATCTATTTTGACTATTAAAAATTTACTCGCCATTTAAAATCCCTCCTTCAGATTAATAACACCCTAAATTATCATTTATTGATTTAAGAATACCACAAATTATCTGAATATTCAATAATATCACAAGGCGTAATCTGTACTTTATGCATTTTTACGCTCTGATTTTTCCACTCTAGACATCAATACTACTATTTTACTTTGTAACTCCTTTACCACGTCACTGTCTCTTTTAAA
>NZ_JAGXGF010000123.1 GCF_024636815.1 Marivirga sp. | reverse complement strand
TTAGTGAAAGCCTCTCAGAGAAATCTGAGAGGCTTTTTTATTATAGGCTATTTGAAAACTAAAAAAAAAATATTCCTGAATTATTAGTTGAAACTTGCATATATATATATATATTTAAGTTTAGTTTTCTCAACTTTAAAATTGTAAATATTATGAAAAAACTAAAATTAGTAACATTAACAATGGCGTTGATGGGTATTTATTACTCTGCAAAGTCATATTGTTATTCCAACAGAGAAGGCCGTGTACACACTGGATATTGTACAGAAGATCCAGACTACCATAATGGACAGCAATTTTGTCATCCTGGTGGTTTTACATGTGATGGAGATGATATTTATGAAGACAAAGAACTAGGTTAATCACGTATTAGAAAAGACTGTCTTAAAATATATTTCTGGCAGTCTTTTAAGGTATTTACTTTCTCAATTAATCTAAACTTTACGATTAAACTATTTTAATTAAATCAATCATATTTAGAATGATAAAAAACTTTATTGTACAGTCAGAATCAATTGTTTTTGTTTTTATATTTGTTTTTACTTTTTCCTGTCAAAATTCTTATCAGAATACAGAAGATAATGTAGTTAAATATGAACTCGAAATCACAAATCAACTTACTTTTAAATTAGACAATACTAAAACTGCCTACACTAGAGGAATACAAGTATATCCAACTGACGCCCCACAATATCTATTGTTTTTTCACTCCAATGGTACATACATTTCTATCTATGATTTAGAATCACAAGAATTAGTAAATGAAATCCATTTTGATTTTGAAGGGCCGAGGAGTGTTCCTAAAAGTATACATTATGGTTATACCCACAATATGGACTCAATATTTTTATTCGATCCATTACCCCAACAAATTTATCTTGTCGATTCTGCTGGAAATAAAATTGATCAGTTCGGAATCCAACTAGAAGATATGCATTATACATATCCAGATGGTACTCATCCCCCTTATTTCAATAAGGGTACACTTTTTCTACCATCCTACCCTTCCCCCATGGAAAATGCTACCTCTTTAGATTATGGTTTGGTAGAATTTGATATTAATAGGAAAGCTTTTGGCACTCGATACAATTTATCTGAGAAGTACGATGATGGATTTTGGGATAAACATAGTTACAGGAAAGCAATCTCTACTTTTAATGAAGATAATAATAGCATTATCATGAGTTTCCCCAATGATGAATATATTTATGTACTAGATGCCCAAGGCAATAAGTCAAAATACTTTGCTGGCTCTTCTGAAATGAAAACATTAAAACCCTTGAGTGATGAGGTTTATAATGATGATGAGAAATCTTTTAGATTGCAGGCAGAACAAGGCTTTTATTCAGGCTTAAAGTATGATAGATGGCGAAAAGTATATTATCGCTTTGCGTATAATCCTATTGATAAATTTGCCGATAGAAGTACGATAGGCAAGAATGCTTCCATTATTATTTTAAATAAGGATTTTGAAATAGTTGGGGAGAGCCCTATAAATGCTAAAAAGTACTCATTTGGTATCAGCTTCATAAATCAGGAGGGACTCCATCTTTTCAATAATAATCAATACGAAAAAGAAGATGACAGCCAATTTTCTTTTGATTTGTTTAAACTTAAAAATGCAACACCATGAAATTTTTAATGATCATTTTAAGTATTATCATTTTTCAAACTGAATACAAACATACCGCCCAAAACAAGGACTTTATGGTAAAATATAAGTTTGAAAAAAAAGATAATGGTAAAACATATATGCTTGGGCATATAACATTCCAAAAAAATAATAAAAACGGGATCAATACCAATATGATTGTTGAAGGTCACAGAATTGGCACTGTCCCTCAAATGGACGGCACTTTTAAATTAGAGCTTCCGGATAAAAAAGGTGAGATCTTAGTTTGGAATTCAAAATATAAAGACAAATGGCAATTCAAATACAAGGTGGAACTAAGCCAAGATAAAGATTTTACTATTGGCGATAATTAGCTGAATTCCTTAATGAAAGACGTTGTAATTCAAGAAGAAAGAATCGTTAAAGCATTGGCGAAATAAGCAGAATTATAAAATCTTCAAAACTGTAATCAATCTATAAACATTACATATGTGTCGATAAACTCTATATTTATATCGACTAATGAAATATTATCCTCAAATTTCGGTTATATATTTGTAAACAAAACAGGTTAAGTATTATGAAACATTTGTGGAAAATTTTTGGATTAGCAGCATTAGTACTTTTTTATGGCTGCGACAGAATTGAAAGCGGAAACGGAAGAGCATCATTTTATCTAACTGATGGTCCGTTAGAGGCAGAAAGTGTAGCTGAAGTCGTGATTAGTATTTCAAAGGTGGAAGTTTTTGGCCCAGATGGCTGGACCACTATAAAGGAATATGAGAGCCCTGAAGTTATTAATTTATTAGAGCTTCAAGGTGGTGAAACTTTCTTCTTGGATGAAACAGAATTAACTAGCGGCTTATATGACCAAATACGATTAGGTCTTGCAGCTTCCGCAACTTCAGGAGCAGGTGAAAACCCTCCTCATTATGTAAAATTCAATGATGAATCTGTAGAGGAAATTTTTATTCCAAGCGGAAATCAAACAGGTTATAAAATCATAGGTGATTTTACTATTCCTGATGGAGGTGTAACTTCTGTTATCATTGATTTTGATGTTAGAAAATCAGTAGTGAAAGCAGGAAGTTCAGGTCAATTCATTCTAAAGCCTACGCTAAGATTAATAGAAGATGCTAATGTAGGATCTATTGAAGGAAACGTAACCGGTGAATTTGATGGTAACTTAGTGGTATATGCTTATGATGATGGTGAATACAGTGAAAGTGAAAAAGAACCAGATGCTGATGGTGTGGTTTTCGCCAATGCTGTAACTAGCTCAAATGTGGATGCTGAAGGTAACTATAACTTATCCTTTTTGCCATCTGGCACTTACGATTTGGTAATCGCTTCTTTCGATGCAGAGGGTAATTTCATAGAAGTAAAAACCCAAGAAAATGATGTGGAATTGGAAGCTGGAGTTAAGTTAGATTTAAACATTGAACTAACTCTCTAAATCAAATCTATTTCGTTTATTTATATAAATAGACAAACCAAAAAAAGCCATTCATTATCTATAATGAATGGCTTTTTTATGAATTGGAAATTTAATCTACTTTTAACCGTTTGATTTAGATTGAACGACTACATCAACTTTTTTTCTAAACTCTTCATCTTGTTGATAAGCCATCATTATATTTTTATATTTCTCTTGGCTAATGCCATGATTATCTAATGTAGCAATCATTTTAGATTGTGTCTCTTGATTATTAGCCATAATTTTCTGAGCAGCTGCATTAAATGCCTTCATTTCTTCCGGACTTGCTTCTTCGTCAGATTGTCCTTGTTGGATAGCTACAATCTCATTAAATCTGTCCAATTCTAAATCATTTTCTTCTATGATTCCCATGGCTTTCTTTTCAGCTTCCTGCTGAACTTTAGTGACTTTCAAATTCGCCTCAACGAACTTCTCTATTTCCTGGTCACTATAATCTGTTGTCACTTCTTGTTGTTGCTGAGGCATTGGCATTTGCTGCTGAGCAAATACAACGGTCGTAAAGATTGACAAAATAGCGGTTGCAAAAATTCTCTTTTTCATCATTTTATGGTTTTATTTAAACTTATTAATTCATTTAGGCAACGAATGGGAATATGATTGTTGTCCTGAATCATAAAAATTCTGAAAGTTCTTAAAATACTGAAATAGAAAAGTAGAATTCTATTGTAGAAAGTAAGAGAATTAATCTTTAAGTTTCTGATTTAAGAATCCATTTCGGTGTTTCTGGAGCTTGATATTGTTCCATTTTATTTAAAAGACGATGGATATCTTCATCACTCAGAAGCATATCTCTGTTGATTTCTTTCAGGAAATTTTGCTCAGTCATTTGAGAAAGCATATCCAAAAGCGGTTGATAGAAGTTTTCCATGTTCAATAATCCGATTGGTTTTTTGTGTAAGCCTAATTGACCCCAAGTCAGGATTTCAAACAATTCTTCCATAGTTCCAAAACCACCGGGCAAGGCAATAAAGCCATCTGCCAAATCATGCATCTTTAGTTTTCTTTCATGCATGGAACCGACCACTATCATTTCTGTTAGTTCATTATGTGCCACTTCTTTGGTTTGCAAAAAATCGGGAATAACGCCTATCACTTCTCCCTTTTCACTTAAAGCACCATCTGCAACGGCACCCATCAAGCCAATTTTCGCACCACCATAAACTACGCCTATATTTTTCTGAGCTAAAATTTTTCCTAAAAGAAAAGCTTCTTCACTGTATTTTCCGTTTTTACCTGCGCTTGAACCACAGAATACTGTTATTCTCTTCATTCCTAATGATAACTTAATTTTAAGTCATATCAAATGATTTCCTGCTGCTTTCCATGATCCAGAAGCGCATGAAAAGGATCACCTCTCAAATTTAATAGTTGAGCAAATGCAGGCTCTGTTTTAATTCCCGATTCCTTTAAGCGGATAATCTCTTTTCTGAACTCCTCACTTCTGTTAATTAAGATCTCATGTTCAATCAACATATGCTGAAAAGCTATTTGCTGATTTGAAGGCGTGTTTTGTGCAAATATTTCTACTGGAAAATTGTCCATATTAAAGCGTGCTATTATGGTAGTCTCATCTTGAAATATTCTTTCCATCACTGAAAATTGTGGATGACTGCTAAAATGCTTTTGGATTTCTTCTTTAAACACCTGCTTATTTTCGAATGAGCAAACGATATCCAAATCACTATCCTTTATGGCTATGTCAATAGGAATAGTCCCCACTAAAAGAGGTTGGAAACTTTTTAGTTTTTCCATGACTTTGCTTTCTGTCAAAACTTTATAAGCTTCCTTTTGAAGCCAGTTCCCTTTATTCAGATAGTCAATAGATTTAAAATCCATTTTGTTGTTTTGATTTAACAGTTTACCATTTTGTTAAATGTATACAACTACAAAAAATAACAATAATGTTGTTTGTGTTTAACATTTAATGTAGCTACGACATTCAATAAACATAGATAAGCATTCCAAAATTTGGCGATTTTTGGTGGATGATCAGTATATTCTTGAAATAGGTGAGCCTAATAAAAGGAGTTCCAAATTCCTATAACAGCATATAAAATTAAATTCGGGACAATTAAAACTATCCCATTATGGTTGTTTGGGTTTATGTACTGGGTGAGGCTTATTCTACTTTACTAGATTTCCTTCTTGTTCTTTGACCATTTTATATAAAAATTCAGGGGCAAAATCTGCACCACAATCCCAATAAATTGTCCACGTATCTACATGAAAATTTTTGAAATAATGTATGTCTTTTAGTGGTTCAAATATCTCTCCCCATATTTCATTTTTTAAATCGACAGTGCCAGACACTCCATCATCAAAAATGAGCTTTATTTTATAATCATTTACATATTCTGCTTTTTCTACCTTTCTTACCATTTTGTTAAATTCTTTTAATTCAGTGGCTTTATTTTATTTAAAGGTTTACGCTTTTCAATTAGTTCCCAATTTTCAAATAATGCTTCTTTATTTAAATCCAACCATTCTTAAACTAAATTTAAAGCTTTTCTGGACATTTTGCCAGTTAATTCACCATCTTCAATATTAATTATAGCTTCATAATCCTGATACTCTATATGAAAATGAGGAGGATTATGGTCATTATAATACATTTTAATTATTATACCGAAAAATCTAGAAATCTCAGGCATATCGTTCTATTGGAAATTTGAAATTAACCTAATTACTAAACCTTAAACAACATTCTATCTCCCGTACCTGCCTCAATTATTTTTCCATTATCATATACTTTCTTTCCATTTACGAAAGTGGTTTCAATAGATGATTGGAAAGTATGTCCTTCAAAAGGAGACCAGCCACATTTGGCTAAGATATTCTCTTTGGTAACTGAATATTCCTTTTCTAAATCTACCAAAACACAGTCTGCGTGATAGCCTTCACGGATATAGCCACGCTCTTCTATTCTGAATAAAATCGCCACATTGTGAGATGCTTTCTGTGCAATTTTTTCCAGACTGATTTTACCTTGTTTGTAAAAATCCAAAAGGGATAAAAGACTATGTTGCGCTAATGGTCCCCCTGATGGAGCTGAAAAGTATTTATTTTGTTTTTCTTCCAAAGTATGAGGTGCGTGGTCAGTGGCAATCACATCTATTTTATCATCTAGTAAGGCCTGAAAAATAGTTTCTCTGTCCTGAGCCGTTTTTACCGCAGGATTCCATTTAATGAAAGTGCCTTTTTCTTTATAATCAGCATCTGAAAACCATAAATGATGAATACAGGCTTCTGATGTAATCTTCTTTTGCTCTAAAGGAATAGAATTATCAAATAGCTCGGTTTCCTTTCCAGTGGAAATATGAAGTACATGCAACCTGGAACCGTGTTCTTTTGCCAACTTCACCGCTAAAGAAGAGGATAAATAACAAGCTTCTTCAGAACGAATAATCGGATGCATTTCAATAGGCACATCCTCTCCATATTCTTTTTTGAATTTCTCTGTATTAGCTCTGATGGTGGCTTCATCTTCGCAATGCGTAGCAATTAGCATGGGTACTTGAGAAAAAATATTGTTTAAGGTTTGCTCATTATCTACCAGCATATTTCCGGTCGAACTTCCCATAAAAACTTTAACTCCACACACTTTTCTTGGATCAGTTTTTAGTACTTCCTCAATATTGTCATTACTCGCGCCCATGAAAAAGGAATAATTGGCAATCGAGTCTTTAGCACCAATCTTATATTTATCTTCCAACAACTCCTGAGTCAAAGCATTGGGAACAGTATTAGGCATTTCCATAAAGGAAGTAATTCCACCTGCAACTGCCGCTCTTGATTCTGTGAAAATATTAGCTTTGTGGGTTAAACCTGGTTCCCGAAAATGTACCTGATCATCAATTAAGCCAGGAAAAAGATATTTTCCATTGGCATCAATTACTTCATCTGCCTCATCAGCACTGATGCTGGAAGCAATTTTTTCGAAGCGACCGTTTTTCATCAGCACATCTAAGGGCTTAATTCGCCCTTCATTTACTATATTTGCATTGACAATCAGAGTGGTTTTCATATTTCAGTTAATTTTTCCTTAAAGAATAGACTTCATGTCGCAAGTTACCGCATCCTTTCAAGATTTTAAACTCAACAAACAATTATTCAATGCAATTGATGATTTGGGTTATCAAAAACCGTCTGAAATACAAGTTAAAGCCATTCCAAGGATTTTAAATGGGCATGATGTAATTGGCATAGCCCAAACGGGAACTGGAAAAACGGCTGCTTTTGTGTTGCCTATTTTGATGAAATTAAAATATGCTCAAGGACTAGATCCAAGAGGATTGATATTGGCCCCTACCCGTGAATTAGCAATGCAGGTGTATGAAAATATTCTGGAATTAGGAAAATATACTGATTTACGTACTGTTTGCCTATACGGAGGAATTGGCTCTAAAAAGCAAGAAGCTGAAATAACTGCTGGTTGCGATATTATTGTAGCCACGCCTGGCAGGTTATTGGATATTTACAATGCAGGGGTATTGAAAACTAAGCAAATAAAAACTTTTGTGCTGGATGAAGCCGACCGCATGATGGATATGGGATTTATGCCTCAAATCCGGAGGGTGTTGGAATTATTACCAATGAAAAAACAAAATTTATTTTTCTCAGCTACTTTCCCTGAAAAGGTGGAAAAATATGCTTACGAATTTACTGATTTCCCCGAAAAGGTAGAAGTGACACCTGAATTCATGACTGCTGAATTAATTGAGCAGAAATTATATCATGTCCCAAATTTCTTAACTAAAATCAATTTGTTGAAATATCTACTGGACAAAGAAGAATTCAGCAAGGTTTTGGTCTTTGTCAGGACACGAACCAATGCCAATAATGTATTTAATTTTGTCGAGCGAAAAATCACAAAAGACTCCCGCGTAATTCATGCCAATAAAGCACAATCCACCCGAATTAATGCCATTAAAGATTTTAAAGAGGGAAGTATTAAAGTTTTGGTGAGTACAGATGTAAGTGCCAGAGGAATAGATGTAGATGAAATTAGCCATGTGATCAATTTTGAAGTACCTAATAAATATGAAGAATACGTTCACAGAATTGGCAGAACCGGCAGAGCAGAGCATCATGGCATAGCCATTAGTTTTGTAGACCCTTCTGATTTGTATCATATCGAAAAAATTGAAGAATTAATTAGCCAAAAAATTGCCGTTAATGACCTTCCTAAAGAAGTGGAATTGATGGAAACCATGCCTAAGGAAAAGAAAGATATGGCTGTGGAAATTGACCGACAGAAACATTTAGACAATCCTGACTTTCAGGGAGCCTTTCATGAAAAGAAAAAGAAAAATCTTAGCGGAAAGGCAAGAGATAAAGCATTTGGGAATAAGCCTAAGGATAAGCGGAGGAAGAAATAAAGCCCCCTAACCCCCAATGGGGGAATTAGGAGATACTAACTTAGACCTTTTGTCTACTATGCGTTGTCAACTGTCTATTTATTAGAAATATCAGAAAAAGCAAGAATTGGAGATAAAGCAGTCTAGATTCTAGACTCTTGGTTCTAAAAGTCTATTAAATGAGTAAGTGGAAAACATTATTTAAAGAATATAAATACATCTTAAGTTTAGGATTTGTCTTTGCTTATTTTTCCAATTTTGGGCAAACTATCTTGATTTCGCTTTATGTACCTGATATTGAGAGTTGGTTAGGCCTCAATAATACTACCATGGGCAGTTTGTATGCCGGAGCCACTGTGGCATCAGCTTTTACTTTACCCACCTTAGGGAGTTTATTTGATCGCATGAAGCTGGGCAGTTATATGGCTATGACTTTAATTGGTTTAATGACTGCTCTTCTGGTTTTATCCTTTTCCATGCATATTGTTATGGTATTTGTCGGGCTCTATATGCTTAGGCTTTTCGGCCAGGGATTGATGAGCCATACAGCTGTTTCCACCATGTCTCGGTATTTTGACACCAATAGAGGTAAAGCCATAGGAATTGCCACTACAGGTCATCCATTTGGAGAAGCTACTTTGCCAGTTCTGATGACTGTAATTATTGGATGGTTAGGCTGGAGAGGCTCATTGCAATTAAATGCAGCCATAGTTTTAGTAATTATCATGCCCTTGGTTTATTGGCTTTACAGCAAAAAAAAGAAAGAGCAAGTTCAATCAGAACCTGAAGTGAATTTGGGTAAAAGCAAAGTAAGCGCCTGGAAAATTTTAAGTCATAAAGCGTTTCTAATTATTGCTCCTGCTGTCTTTGCATTAGGATTTACCAACACAGCTATTTTCTTTTTTCAATTGAAATTGGGAGCAGCAAAAGGCTGGAGTGCTGCTTGGGTTTCTTCCTCTTTAGCTGCTTTTGCAGGCGCTAGTGCATTGGGTATGTTTATAGCTGGTCCGTATATTGATAAACTGACAGCCAAAAAGTTATTTCCATTTGTTTTGATTCCTTATGTAATTGGAGTCTTAACACTTTTAATTAGTGATGCCCCCATTATTTATCCATTATCCTTAGCCTTAATGGGATTTGCCAATGGTTTTGGCGGAACAGTGAAAAACGCTCTTTTTGTTGAAATTTTCGGGGCCGATATAATCGGAAAAGTCAGGAGCCTATTTGTCACAGTAATGGTTTTAAGCACTGCACTAGGCCCTTTGTTTTTTGGGGTTTTGGTAGATGCTGGATATAGCTTTAATGAGGTTTTCCTACGTAATGCTATTGGAATTGCGGTTGTGATATTGTGGAGTTTTAGAGTTAAAAGTATTCAGAAGTGAGTAGTGAGAAAAGGCAATAGCCTTTTATGTCTATTCAAGACAATAATCTCACTACCCAATACCGAATAACCACTACTCCTTCAGCGTATCTTCAAACAACTCAAATATTCTTCTATACTCATCCGTCCAGCTGCTTGGCTCCACAAAACCATGGCTTTCTACAGGATAGAGTGCCATTTCCCAATTTTCTTTACCTAATTCAATCAGTCTTTGAGATAATCTGACAACATCTTGGAAATGCACGTTAGTATCCACCATTCCGTGACACATCAATAGATTTCCTTCCAAGCCTTCAGCAAAATAAATGGGAGAACTTCTTTCGTACGCAATCGGATCCTCCACTGGAGTATTTAAAATATTGCTTGTATATCCATGATTGTAGTGGGCCCAATCGGTAACTGAGCGAAGTGCCGCACCGGATTTGAAAGTCTCAGCTACATTGAAAAGCGCCATTAAAGTAATGAACCCTCCATAAGAACCACCGTAGATCCCGATATTATCACCATCTACTTCTAATTCATTTACCAGATACTTAGCACCATCAACCTGATCACTTAAATCTTTACCGCCCATATGACGATAGATTCCTGTTCTCCAGTCTCTGCCATAACCTGCACTTCCTCTGTAATCAATATCCAAAACGGTATAACCATTATCAGCCAATAAATTATGGAACATATATTCCCTGAAATAAGAACTCCACCATCTGTGAGCATTTTGTAAATAGCCTGCACCATGTACGAAAATCACAGCAGGTTTGCCATTGCCTCCGCCCTCAGGCTTATAAAGTCTCGCATGAACTTCTGCACCATCTTCCGCTTCAAAAGTGATATATTCAGGAGTTTTCCATTTATAGGATTGAAATTCTTCTGAAATAGAGTTGGTAATTCTTTTGGCTTCAGCGTTGGATTCATTATCCATCACATATAATTCCCAAGGTTGGTTAGCAGTACTTTTTCTTAAAGCAATTTTACTTTCATCAGGCGAAAGTGCATACTCCATTCCTCCTTTATCAGTGGTGATTTGCTCCATTTCACCTCCATCCACTGGTATTTTATATAAATTTCTGATACCCGGACTTTCAGGATTGGCTAAGAAATAAAAATGGCTTTTATCATTGGATAGATTCACATCATAAATTTCAAAATTGCCTTTGGTTAATTGTTTTGTGTTCTTTTTACTTTTGCTCAAATCAACTGAATAAAGGTGACTATAACCACTTTCTTCTGATTTGAAATAAAGGGTTTCATTATCTGCTAAAAATCCTTTGGTAGAGCCTCCCCAAAGATACCCTACTCCAGGGCCTGCGATCCAAGCCTCATCTCTTTGTCGGTCAATTAATTTCAATTCAGCAGTTTCAGGATTGAGCAAAAACAACCAGCGGTCTTTATTGTCTGTAGCCCTGGCATCAATTACAGTATACTTACCATCATCAGAAAACAATGGTGATTGAAAAATCATTTTTCTGCTTTCAAAGTCTTCTTTTTTTCTTTCCGGATAATCACTCCAAAATTCAGGGATTTGACTGAGTCCTTCTACCTTATCAATATTCACAATTGAATTTTCTCTCGTATTCAGATTGAACACACCTAATTCCATATAGGCTTGATCTCCTCCCACTTTTGAGCGTGCATCCAGATCTTTTGTATAGCCGGTTTCGGTTACATAATCGGGAACTATAGTATTGTCATCTCCATTTGGAGAAATGTATAATCTATATATTACATAATTTCCATCAGGACTGATACTGGATTCAATTAATCTTTTACCATCTAGATAAACAGTAGGAATGCCCTTAGACTTAATGTTCTCTTTATATTCCTCTGATTTTTGATCTTTCTCATTCCTTTCTTTTAAGACGCTGAATAATTCAAGCTGTTGATTATTCAACCACTCTTCTTTATCGGATTTTTTATCTGATTTCTCTTTCGGTTTTGCTTCTTTGCTAAACTCAATCAACTGGCGGGTTTTACCGGTATTCATTTCCCAAACAAAGATATTATTATCAATTACATAAAATATTTCCTCTTCGTTTGACAAGAAACCAGCATTAGAAATTCTCTTAGAAGTTTCTATTACAATGTCCTTTTTTCCTAAATCGATATTTGCAATAAATAAATTTCCATTTCTGGTAAAGAGCTTTTCTGTTCTAGCTTTATTATAAACTCCATTTCTGTCAGGAAAACTCATCTCCTGTTGATGGCTTATTGGTATTATTTCATCTTTACTAAAAACATAAGAATAAAGTGAATCCTCAGGATTATTATCCGGATTCCAATTAAAAAATAGCTGACTACTATTTTCTCCCCAATAAAAATCTTCGGGTGAATGCCCAATCCATGCCGGGTCTCGCATGATTTTCTGAACACTTAACTCACCTAATTCTTGTGCAAACGAACTTGAAACAGCTAGAATAACAACATAAAGGCTTATAAATAATTTTCTCATAGGGGTAGATTTAATAACTATGGTTTTAAACTACGCTATTATGAGAGGAAGTAAAAATAAAATTTGATAAAAGGAGAAATTGATAGTTGGAGGTGGGTAAACAAAGCAATTAAGGGATTATGATTTAAAACCGGTCTGACTATCGTCTGACCTCTTAGGTGAATTTAAGTCACATGATAATCAGACTTATCTAAGCTTAGGCTCGAAAAAAAACCGCCTCCAAAGGAGACGGCTTTCCGGCTTAAAATGAAAAAACAACACCTAAACAAACACCTGTTTTGCTTAGGTCTCGCT
>NZ_JAGXGF010000122.1 GCF_024636815.1 Marivirga sp. | reverse complement strand
CCTGCATCAACATGACAATGTCCACAAGTAAGATTGCACATATAACCTACATTGATCTGAAAAGTATCAATTTTTGTTGGCTTAAGCGGATCTAAACCTGCTTCATTTAATTTGCTCTCAAATGGGGTATAATGCTCTCCACTTTCTTTTGGTTGATTAAGGAAATTCAGTTGTTTTTTAGCGTAAGATAATAAGTGTTGTCTTCTCTTCAGGGTAGCTAAAGTCATAAATTTACATTAAAAGTTCTTTCGTTTTATTCATCATTTGTACACCATGTACGAGAGATGCTCCACCACGGATTGCAGCCGCAATATGAACTGCTTCCATCATTTGTCCTTCTGTTGCTCCTTTTTCTAAAGATCCAGATGTGTAAGCATCTATGCAATAAGGACATTGAACTGTGTGCGA
This sequence comes from Marivirga sp., assembly GCF_024636815.1. Taxonomy (GTDB): domain Bacteria; phylum Bacteroidota; class Bacteroidia; order Cytophagales; family Cyclobacteriaceae; genus Marivirga. Next base: position 8,125 of record NZ_JAGXGF010000122.1, on the reverse strand, counting down.
AACCGCTAATGCTATCAATGCTTTCTCTCTTTCGGTAAGTTCTCCTTCTTTAAAAACTTCATTGTAGTAGTCAAAAAATTTCTTACCTAATTCAGGAGAAAACTCACTGATATCTCCAAATTTTCTTAAATCATCGGAATTATAATAACTTTTATTGCTCATAGTGATTAGTTAAATAAATTTTAATGCTAATTGTTTAAATCTTAAGGTTGAGATACGGCAATCTTCACCATTTAGATGTTCTTCAAAACAACGAGCAAAGCATTAACATTCCAAATATTTAGTGCCTAATATCACAATATTTAATCTAGGAAGAGAAATGGAAAACGACAAATCAGGAAAAATGACAGTTAGCTGACAATTATTTTAGTTTGAAATCAGAAACTTTAAATTTGAAATGATTTTACATTTTATTTAAACCTAGTAGATCCGGTATTAGATATTATTACGTTCCTTAGGGAGATTAAAAAAATATGAGTAGCAAAACCGCCATATTACTTTTTAGCAGATCGGCCTATGAAGAAGCTGAAGCAAAGGAATATTTCTCCAAAAGAAAGGAGAGAAAAGCTATTCAATTTAGTAGAGAACTAAGAAATAATAGCCTTAAAATCTGCAGCCAAAGTGGATTACCCATTATTAATTTCACTAGCAAATTACAAAAAGGGGTAAATTTCGGTGAAAAGATAACCCATGCTATTCAACAAACATTCCAAAAAGGTTATGAAAATTTAATTGTAATCGGCATTGATAGCCCCGGATTAAATTATAGACAAATAAAAAAAACTCAGCATATTTTAGAAGGCACTAAATTCACTGTTTTAGGTCCTTCTTACGATGGCGGAGTCTATTTAATTGGTATTAAAGCATCTAATTTCAATCCTCAAAAATTTATTCAGTTAGCCTGGCAATCTGAAAAACTACAAGAAAGTTTTTCAAAAACTCAAACCAAGATTATTTGGCTTAACACTCTTCAAGACATAGATGAAGCTGCAGATTTATGGGCATTTACTAAATCTATTTTCAATACGCTCCATCAGTTCCATCTGCTTGTATTGATAATACTTCAACTTTTCCAGAAAAAGTTTTTACCCCTTAAAATACAAGTCCGAAAGAAAACTTTATCCCCTTCATTTGGATTCAGGGCTCCTCCTGCAATTGTAACAATCAATTATTAATAGAATCCAGACAGGAACAGGAACTATACATTCCTTAATTAATTCAAATTTCAATTTACCAAAACGAAAATGAAAAGATTTTCACTCACATTAATATTGAGTATGATGGCTTTTGTGGTTTTAGCGCAAAATAAAATCATAGAAGGCACTGTACTTGACCAAAACACAAAGGAGCCAATTCCCGGAGTTAACATTTATGAAAAAAATAGCAAAGAAGGCACTACTTCTCAACTAGACGGGACATTTACCTTATCTATCTCCAATAATGCCGAAACCCTGATATTCAGCTTTATTGGGTATTTAGAGCAAGGAATAAAAGTAAATGAAGTAACAAGTCCAGTCACTATATATTTAGAAGAAAATGCAGTAGAATTATCGGAAGTTGTAGTAACTGCATTGGGTTTTGAACGCCAAACAAAAGATTTAGGCTACCCTGTGCAAAAATTGAATTCAAGAGAAATCTCTAATGTTAATACCATCAATTTCACAGGTAATTTAGCGGGTAGATTAGCAGGAGTTACCGTAAGCAATGGCGTTACTGGAGTTGGTTCAACTTCCAAAATCAACATTAGAGGAGAGGCTTCTTTCACCAACAATAATCCGCTTTTTATTGTAGATGGAACACCTATTAATAATAATACCATTGTGAACAATACTACCGATCTGGCTGAAGGATTTCAAGAAATCGATTTCGGAAATGGTGCTATGGATATCAATCCAGATGATATAGAAAGCGTAAATGTTTTAAAAGGACCAGCGGCAGCAGCACTTTACGGAACCAGAGCTTCTAACGGAGTGATAATTGTCACCACCAAATCTGGTAAAAATGCAAGTGGATTAGGCATCAGCATCAACAATACATTTTTTATAGAAGAGGCATTTCAATTACCACAATTTCAAAATCAATATGGACAAGGAAATTCAGGTGAATTTGCTTTTGTAGATGGCTTAGGAGGTGGCGTAAATGATGTGATTTCCTACAGCTGGGGACCAAAATTAAATGATGGCTATTTGACTCCGCAATTTGATAGCCCTGTTCAATTGCCGAATGGACAATCTGTAAGAGGCGGAGATGTTGCGGTTCATGGCGGGGCTCCAATCACCCCAACTGAAATGCTAGCCTACCCCGATAATCTGAAAGATTTTTATGAAACAGGATACACTTCAATTCAAAACATTGCTATAGGCAATTCAAGTGACAATGGGCATTACAGACTATCTTTCACTGACTTAAGAAGTAAATCCATTATTCCAGGTGTAAATTTGGACAGAAAAACGGTTCGAGCGAATTTAGGATTTCAGCCTATCGGAAATTTAAAAATCAATAGTAATATTCAATATACGAACACAGGTAGTGACAATCGACCTTCAAATGGCTATGGTTCTGAAAATGTAAATTATTCCCTTGTTGCCTGGGGTCCACGTTCTTTGGATGTAAATGCTTTGAGAGATTATTGGCAGCCTGGATTAGAAAACATTCAACAATACTCTTTCAATTATACTTATTTCGATAATCCGTTTTTCACCATGTATGAAAATACCAACTCTTTTAGAAGAGACAGGTTATTCGGGAATATTTCAGCGAATTATGAATTCAATGAAAAATTAAGCTTTATGATAAGGAGCGGAATGGATTATGCTGATGAATTGAGACAATTTAAAAGAGCATTTAGTACCAACCGGTTTAAGAATGGTGCTTATGCAGAGCATGATGTATTTTATAGAGAAATCAATACTGATGCTTTCATCAACTTTAAAGATCAGTATGGAGCTTTAGGAATGGATATTTCTGTTGGTGCCAATAGATTGGATCAATTGGCTAATACTCAACAATCCCAAACTCTTGCATTAGCACAAGCTGGTATTTTCAAATTATCGAATTCAGCCATTCCGGTTGAAATAGATGATTTTGAAGCACAGAAGCGAATCAATAGTGTGTTTGGAGTGGCGAAATTTAGTTGGAGAAATTATTTGTTTGCAGAGATTACTGGAAGAAACGATTGGTCAAGTGCATTAGCCACACGGGAATCTGTGGAAAACACTTCTTTCTTCTATCCATCTGTTTCCACTAGCTTTATCCCTTCTTATCTTTTTGAATTGCCACAAGTGATTTCTTTTGCAAAAGTAAGGGCTAGCTGGGCGCAAGTAGGAAATGATACCAATCCCTACCAAACAGCTGGAATCTATAGAGCTAGCACTCCTTATATGGGACAGCCTGCATTTACTAATCAAAGCACAATTCCAAATGCAAATCTCTTGCCTGAAAGAAATACTTCAATAGAAGTAGGGGCAGATATTCGCTTTTGGGATGATAAATTGAATTTTGATTTCACTTATTATAATACCATAACTGAAAATCAAATTATTGCTTTACCTGTACCCATCAGCTCAGGATTTGATCAACAGATTGTAAATGGAAGCAAGGTTAAAACAGAAGGTGTAGAGGTAATTGCGGGTATTCACCCCATCAGAACCACTAATTTTAGCTGGAACACACTATTAAATTTCAGTCGAAATGTTTCGATAGTAGAAGAATTACCAGCACAGGTAGACCGACTGACTTTGGCGTATTCCAGAATTTATGACAGTGAAAACCAAACCGTTTGGTATCAGGTAGAAAAAGGAGGAAGAATTGGTGATATGTATGGAACCGGATATCAAAAAACTGATGATGGACAGTTTATTTTGGATGAAAACGGAAATTTTATTGCTGATAATGAACTGCAAAAACTCGGTAACTACAATCCTGATTTCATCTTGGGCATTTCTAATAACTTTCGCTATAAAAACTTTATTGGCAGCTTTTTACTGGATTGGAGACAAGGTGGAATATTAGTTTCCAGAACATTAGCCTTGGGAGGTGTAGGCGGACAATTAATTGAAACTGTGAATCGTGAAAATGATATAATTGCACAAGGAGTTGTGAATATTGGAAGTGATGAAAATCCGATCTATGAACCTAATACCACAGCAATCAGTCCTGAAAGCTATTTTAGACAGTATTATGATAGAAATCATGAGGAAAACAACACTTATAATGCTAGCTATTTAAAACTTAGGCAGTTTTCCATTGGTTATGATTTCCCAACATTTACAAACTCTGAAGCACAATTGAGTATTGCTTTAATTGGTAGAAATTTGTGGGCATGGACTGAAATTCCGCATTTTGATCCTGAGCAACTTGCCGTACAAGGAGATCAATTTGTAAATGGCGTGGAAGATATGTCCTATGCCAGCAGTAGAAGTTATGGTATTAAAATTTCACTCAACTTTTAATCTGAAAAGACATGAATAGATTTAAGATATATTTCATTTTAATAAGCTTTTTAACTGTAGTTTCATGTACGGATGATTTTCAGGAAATCAATACAAATCCCAATGCACCAGTAGACATTCAGCCTGAACTCGTCTTGCGTCAGGTTATTTACGATTATGGAGAGCAGATGTCCTATGAAGGGTTTGTCGCTGGAAATTTATTAGGTCAATATATGACCGCAATAGATTTTAATTTGTTTGATCGCCATGGTTTGAAAAACCCTCAGCTTGGAGGAAACCCCTGGTCTATTATCTATAAAAACCTATTGGACAATGAAGAATTACTAAAGATAGCACAGAATTCAGAGATCTTTGCTGTTTATGAAGGTCCAGCTTTAATCTTAAAATCCTATATGACTGCTGCCTTAACGGATATGTTTGGGAACGTGCCGTATTCTGAAGCTTTAAATGGATTAGAAGGGAATGTAACTCCCAAATTTGATGAACAAGAAGCCATTTATTTAGGGGACAATGGCATTTTAGATAATCTAGAAAATGGCATTGCTGCAATGGAAAATTACCAAGGAAACCTTGTGCTTTCAGGTGATATTCTTTTTGAAGGAAATCTCAATCTATGGGTTCAATTTGCTAATTCTTTGAAGATAAAAGCGCTGATGAGAATTTCAGCCAGAGTGGATGTTCAGGATGAATTACAATCAATTTTTGCTGAGGGTAATTACATCAAAATAAATACAGAAAATGCGATTTTTGATTTCACAGACGGAAGACCCAATAATTTCAGAATGGCTACTTTAAGGGAAGGAGATTACAATCTTTTCATTATGTCGGCATCGATGCAGGAAATTCTCGAAAAATATGACGATCCAAAAGCAACTGTTTTATTCCGCCCTGCTGCTAATTCTGGAGAATTTGCAGGATTGAGAAATGGACCTGATGCTTCACAAATCTCTATTTCTGTTGCAGACTACTCATTGAGTGGCAGTATTTTCAGAAATAACACTAGCTTACTGGATGCTAATTTCATGACCGCATGGGAAACGAATTTCCTATTGGCCGAAGCAGCACATAAAGGTTATATTAATGCTAATGCAAAAACCTTATATGAGACTGCCGTTTCGCAGGCTTTTGGCTATTGGCATACGGAACTACCAGCTAAATTTTTAAGTGAGGGTAATGCGGCTTTTGGTGAAAATGGAAATGACCCATTTCAACAAATTATAGAACAGAAATGGATAGCTAATATCATCAACGGTTATGAAGGCTGGATCGAGTGGAAAAGAACTGGCTTCCCTGAATTGAAATCCGTGACTTCAAGCTTGAATAACGGACTAATTCCTGTTAGAATGCCTTACCCAAGCAGTGAAGTCACGCTGAATCAAGAGCAATTAGTAGAAACTAGCGGGAATCCAGAAAATAGTATCAATCAGAACGTATGGTGGGATATTGATTAAATCAATTTCAACACATTCAATCATTTGAAATCAATAGTTTTGCGAATATGCAAGATATTTTAATGTATCAATGGGGGCTGATAATCATAAGCAGCCTCCTTTTTTTCTTTTTAGCACCGCTTTCCAAAAAACCGGCAGAATTCTTTAATGCAGTATCGCTAAAAGGAAAGCAACCCAATGTAATTTTGCTTACTAGCAGCCTGGTGATATCTTGGATCTTTGCCAAATCCATTACCAATGCTGCAAATTTGGGATTGGAATTCGGTTTTGTAGGTGGCATTGCTTATGCTGTGTACTACCTCTCTTTTATCGTGGCGGGTATCATCATCTTTCGTTTACGAACCAAAGGAGGTTTCAAAAGCATACATGATTTTTTGAGCTCAAAATTCGGTAGAAAAGCAGTATTAATTTTTTCAGTAGTGGTGGCTATTCGACTATTTAATGAAATATGGTCTAATACCATGGTGATTGGTAGCTATTTTGGAGAGATAGGCAGCAGTTCTTATTATCTTTCTATTTTAGTATTTACTGCCCTAACCTTAGCCTATACCTTAAAAGGTGGACTAAGAAGTTCCATGCTCACTGATGCCATTCAGATGGTGTTTTTTGGTGTATTACTTTTTGTATTATTCAAGCTGATTTTATCGGATGAAACACAGCCTATTGGAAATTTTGTTAAGACAGGTGAATGGAGTCTTGCTGGCGGACTTGATTTACTATTAGTTGCTTTCCTGCAAATTTTCAGCTATCCATTTCATGATTCAGTAATGACGGACAGAGGATTTATTAGCCCTGCAAAAAAGACTTTGAAGAGCTTTATAGCTGCCGCAATCATTGGCTTTATTTGTATAACATTGTTTTCCTTGATAGGAGTTTTCGCCAAACTCAATGGCTTAGAAGGGCAGGCAGCTGTGGAAGTTGGGAAATTGCTTGGATTAGGCAGCATGCTAATGCTCAACTTCATTATGGTCACCTCAGCTGCTTCCACTTTGGACTCAGCCTTTTCTTCATTCTCAAAATTGAGTATCATAGATTTAGGTTTTCAAAAAATCCCTACAGTAAAAATGGGACGAATCATGATGATAGCATTAGCTGTAGTAGGAACCATCCCAATTTTCTTAAAGCCTGAAATCCTTTCTGCAACTACCATTAGTGGCACCATGGTATTGGGCTTGGCTCCTATTTTTCTGTTTTGGAACATTGAAGCACCTAAATTGTCCTTCCATTTAGCCATATTTGCAGGAATATTTATTGGAATTATTCATACAATAGGCTGGTTTCCGAATAGCCTAATCTTTACAGAAGGGAAATATGCCGGCTTATTAGCTGCCAATGTTTGGGGAACAGTATTATGTTTTACTGCTTATTTTATACCAATAGTATTAATTAAGAGAAAATGAAATCACTCGGAGATATAAAAGGAAAAATTTTGGGTTTTGGCGGTGTATATAGCAATTTTCAAGCGCTTGAAAGCTTGAAAGCTTATGCGGATGGTGCTGATATTCCACCTCAAAATATTTTTTGTACTGGAGATATAGCTGGATACTGTGCCCAGCCAGAGGAATGTGTTCAACTCGCAAAATCTTGGGGAATAAACTGTATTGCAGGAAATGTTGAATTGCAGCTTGCCTCAGGAGAAGATGACTGTGGTTGCGATTTCGATGAAGGCAGTCGGTGCGATGTTTTTTCCAGACAATGGTATCCTTATGCTCAGTCGAAATTATCTTCAGATTCAATTCAATGGATGAAATCTTTACCAGAGCATTTAACTTTTAATTATTATGGAAAAACAGTAGTGATGGTGCATGGCTCATATTCAGGAACTTCAGATTTCATTTTTAAATCTACTCCTTGGCGAGAAAAATTGAACCATTTAAAAGCCACAGGAGCTGATATTATACTAGCTGGTCATTGCGGATTGCCTTTCAAAGATGAAAAAGATAGGTTCCTCTGGCTCAATGCAGGCGTAATTGGAATGCCAGCAAATGATGGTGAAACAGCAGTTTGGTTTATGGAAATGAATGAAGATCAGTCCGTAATTCACCATCAATTAAAATACGACCATATAACAGCCAACCGATTAATGATAAAAAATAAATTACCGGAAGCCTATGCTAAAACTCTGGTAACAGGGATATGGGATAATTGTGAGATATTGCCTGAAATAGAAACGGTTGCACAGGGTAGAAAAATTGAATTGTAAATGTATCTAAAAATTTAATT
>NZ_JAGXGF010000121.1 GCF_024636815.1 Marivirga sp. | reverse complement strand
TAAGTAGAAACCAAATAATTTAATGAATGAAATATCAAGTAGATTTTGTGAACAACAAGGAGGACGCCCAAGGAAAAGAATTGGTATTTATAAAACTGAATGCTGAAACAGCTCCTGAGCAAAAGCTTCTAAAAGAGAATATTGATAATGAAACAATTGACCTGTACTATCATGATGCGATAGAAAAGGAATTACCAGATTATGCATTGTTGGCTATAGTTGATGAAAGTGGTTATCCTTACCAAGCAATTGCCAAAGTTCAATCAGTGAAAGGAATGTGATTTTTTTAGTTGCCAAGCTATGCCTAAAAACAGATACTGCTTGAAAAAGCAGTATGCAAGAGCTAGGACATGGCAGTAGTTGGCCGCTTATGGCGGCCATGCCGAGAGTGGTGCAATACGATAGTGAGCAATTTATTTTTCCTTCCCCATCGAGGGGTCGGAAAAATACTTGGTGAAGCGGTGTGCCTGTGGTGCGTTGGCAAGTCTGCAGTCCGGAAAAATGCAAATCCTCACGCCTTAAACCACTCCTCAAGTAAAATGATACAGTGATGTTTTAATGATTTATTGCACTGCAGAAAAAGCAGAGCAACATCGGAATCACACTATCATTTTACTTGTTCCGCTTTTTAGCCGACCCTCAAAAAGCCCATTTGCATTTTCCTCCCCTTGCTTGCCATCCGCTCCTCGGCACGTCTGTTCCTTTTTGCTTTTTTGATGTGTTTGATCCCTGCGGGGCAAAGGCAAAAAAACAAAACCACAGCCAGAGTTAGGCGGGCCTGCGACCACCGCCAGACACTACCAATCATGCTCGTTCCTCACACTCCTCTTGGCAGGCTGGCTGGTGGTACCCGCAGTAGCCCGCAGAGCAAACAGCGCAGGAAATACCAATCTCATTAGTTTTAGGCAATCATTATCAAATATTTAGTGAGTAGAAGCTTACCGCGCTCTGGTGACTGATTTACATTTAATGAAGTGCAGCAGTTCGCTTGGAGCATCCCGATAAAAACCAAATGGCAGGAAAGTATGTGCCTAACAAAAAAGTGAAATGATGCCATTTACTTTTTTCCGAGATGTTTTACCGACCGATATGTCCCCTAAAAAACAGAGATTAAAGCTATTAGAAAGAAACCTGAAGTTTATAACCTATAAATAAGTGGTTTAATCAAACTTTTTTGTGTCCTCTGATATGATTTATAGTAACTGGAACTTTGACAATAAGCTAATAGAGATAGAGCTATAAGGATGAGAAAGATAAATAGGAGAAAGTAGTGTTATACATTGTAGATCAGTTATTTATATAATTTTGAACTCTCAAAAATCTTCCGCATACTTGTCAAAATCCGATGAAATAATCACGTCCTAATTAGTAATGTAGTTAAGTGATATTTTTGGAATATAGAAATAAGAGAATAGAAATATAGCCACTTAATTTAAAGACAGATGGAAGAAGTAAAACTTGTAAGTGAGATAATACAGGTTAGTATAAATGAGCTAGGGTCAATAGTAATATCGCTGATAGGGCTACTTGGAATACTTAAGATGCTAAAACAACAAACCAAAAAACTGTTTGATAAAGAGTCTTAGACTTATTTGCTGGTTCAAGAGGATTATTATAAACAAAAAACTATCTTGAAAGCTCAATGGGCTGTTTAAAATTATACGACCAAGAGGCAAGGGAAGGCATAGGCCAAACCGCATTTTTTTCAGGGGGGAGCCTAGAGAAAAAAGGGGTTGCGCTAAAAAATCGCATAGATTACTATCCTTTTGGCCTAACCTTTAACTCCTACCAGAGGAGCTACAGCAAGGCTAATAACTACAAGTACAACGGCAAGGAAGAACAGGAAGAAACAGGTTGGTATGATTATGGAGCAAGAAATTATGATGCTGCATTAGGAAGGTTTTTTAACCAGGATAGGTTTTCGGAGAAGTACTTAGATTTCAGTCCTTATCAGTATGCTGCTAACAATCCAATTTTGTATATTGATGTCAATGGAGATAGTATAAATGTTGCTGAACAGTATAGAGGTCAATTTGCTGATGTGTTAGGATCAGTTTTCGGGTTCAAGTCCACAGATTTTAGTTACTCTGAAGCTGGCAATGTGGTTTTTAATGGCAATGTAGATGATTTTAATGACGTAGAAAAAGATGTATTTAATACACTAAATATTGCCTTAAGTGAAGAGACTGTGACTAATATAATTTTTGAGGATAGTTATAGCATAACTGATAATGATGGTACTCCTATTGAAATCAACACAGCAGAGTATGGGGGTGAAGCAACAGCTACCACTGCAGATTTAAACATTTCTCAAAACTATGTGATTGTAAATACTGCACAGGAATTTAGTGGAAAAGTTAATCTACTGAATCCTAAGTACGACCCGAGTAAGCCAATGTCATCGCAGAATGCACCATATTTGGGGTTCACGCCAATTACAACTTCCAAACAAAATAGAACTCTTCATGGAATTGGTCATGCCATCTATAGAGGAAATACTCAAGATAAAGTTTTAGATTTTGATAATAAAACACGAAGAGCCAATAAATTGGTCAATTCCTTAGGTTATTTTATGAACCCTTTACCCTTAAGAAAATATGATGAAACTCATAATGAAAGTTATCAGTAGGTCTATGAATATGAAATATACTTTATTAATAATGTTTTGTCTGATTTCTTTCAAAGGCTTAAATGGTCAAAATGTAAAACTGCCTAAGAATTACTGTGAAAATGAATATGCTACAGCTATTAAAGATCTCAATTCTCATTCAAAAGATACTATATATGTAAAATATAAAGAAGAGTTATCATATTTAAAGTTTGAAATAATTAATACAACAGATGACACATTATTCCTTTTCAATAGTTATTTTGAAAAAGAATATTATTCCTCAAGGCATTTACATAGGATTGATAGTACCAAATCGTCATATAAAATATCCTTTGAGCCATTTATTCCTTATCTTTTTACAGTAGCGGCCGATAGAATAAAATTTACTCTAAAGGATATTATCTTGAGTAATCAAAACCGGTATGATTTTATTGTAATGCCACCAGCGAGTTTTTTTGAAATAAGTTTTCATTATGATGATTTATTTCAAAATATTGATAAGGAAGACAATTTAATATACGATTTTGATACTTCTCAAATGAATATATGCTGTGAAATTGGTTTTAAATATCTCAACGTTTGTCAGTTGAAAAAGAAATATAAGCTGTTTTTTGAGTTTGCTTTGTATAATAATATTGATCTCCTATGTGATCAGTCAGCTTATTATTTAAACGAGGCTGATTTTAATCATCAAGCTAAAGATTATAAAATTGTAAGCATTCCAGTTGAAATTCATAATTATAATCATCCTTTATTCTAAAATATTCTTCGCTGGCGCCAGCTTTTAGCCATGTATGTTTTTTTAATGCTTAGTTTAGTTACCAGATAAAGCATTGGTAAGCGTGTCCCTAAGTTTCTTTTTAGAAACAAGCCCATCTACAATATTGAAGATGGATTTTTTTTCTTCCTCATCAAGCTGTTCTATCAGGTGAAGCTTTTCCATTAGGGACTTGTCGTAGGAATTAATGTCCTTAAGCACATCATGAGAAGCAAACAAATCCGAAAGCTCGATACCAATAGCCTTTGCGATTTTATCAACAGTAGAGGTGGAAGGGTCTGTTTTACCTTTTTCAATCTTGGAATACTGCGACTGATCCATCCCAATGGTGAGGGATACTTCTTTTTGGGTAAGCCCTTTGGCTTCCCTGATCTGTCTTATTTTGTCTCCTATGTTCATAAAAAGGTTGTTTATATCTATAAAAGTAGTGATTATGATATAATTTATCAAAATGTATAAATCTTAATTGGATAAATAAGTCTATTTAAATATATTTACGAAATAGATAAATTATTCCAAAGATTTATGAAAACTACATCCTTGCTCGATACCTCAAACCCCGACCACCTGACTTTTGAAAGCGGTATGCTACAAATCGCTATTTTGGGCGGCATCAGGTTGGAAGGGCTGGACAGGATGCGGGCAACGCTAAAAATACAGGTGGAACACTTAAGCTTAAGACACAACCTGGACTTGTACAACGATACCCAAGTAGAAAAGCTGATCAGGAAAATAGCAGAGCGGTTGGAGATAGGAACGAGTGTAGCAGCAGCGGCATTAACAGAACTTACAGACGAGCTGGAAGCCTACAGGCTAAAGGAATTAGAATTAAAGGTACAAACACAAGATAAGCGTAAAAAGCTGACTACAGCAGAAATAAAAGCAGCGCAAGAATATTTGAAAGCCCCCAACCTGATGGGCAGGACAATGGAGGACATCGGCAAAGCAGGCGTGATAGGAGAAGAAAACAACAGGCTTTTAATGTATCTGATCTTTACCAGCAGAAAGCGAGATAATCCGCTCCATGTAATCAGTTTTGGAAGCTCAGGCATAGGAAAAACACATTTGCAGGAGAAAGTAAGCGCGTTGATCCCTGAGGAAGATAAACTGGAAATTACCAGCCTGAGCGGTAATGCCTTTTATTACTTTGGTCAGCAGGAACTTAGAAATAAACTAATCTTAATCGAGGATCTGGACGGAGCAGAAGAAGTGCTTTACCCTTTACGGGAAATCAAAAGCAAGAAAAGAATCACTAAAACGGTAGTGGTGAAAAACACCAAAGGAGAAACCAGAACTGTGACCCTGACCGTGGAAGGCCCTGTTTGCGTGTCGGGCTGTACTACCAAGGAAAGCCTTTACGAGGACAATGCCAACCGTTCCTTCCTGATCCATATCGATGAAAGCAAAGAACAGGATCAAAAGATTATGGCCTACCAAAGAAAGCTCTCTGCCGGAAAAATAGATGGCAGTGAAGAACATCAAATAGCAGAACTGCTCAAGAATACCCAAAGAGTGCTAAAGCCCGTGAGCATCAGAAATCCTTTTGCAGAACAATTAAAAATCCCCGATGAAGTGTTCAAGCCCAGACGAAGCAATGCGCATTATCTGGCCTTTATTGAAGCGGTAACCTTTTACCATCAATACCAAAGGGAAGAAGAGACAGACAGGGAAACAGGTGAAATTTATATCAGTACTACACTTGAAGATATAGAAGAAGCCAATAAACTGATGAAAGATGTGCTGATCAGGAAATCAGATCCTTTGAACGATGCAGGAAGGACATATTTGGAACAACTCAAATCATGGCTAAAGAAAGAGAACAAGGCTAGCTTTACCAATAAAGAGGTAAGGCAGAAACTGCGCATAAACCCCAGCAATCAGAAGCGATATATGGTGCAATTGCAGGAATATGACTATGTAGAAAAGGTGTCAGGAGAGGCAGGAAAACAGCATGAATACAGGATTACACAATTGGAGGAATACGAACAGCTGAAAAACGGCATTACAGGCATACTGGATAAGATTATGAGCGAATTAGAGACGCTTAAAAAGCAAAAGTGAAAGTAGTCCTTAGATACTACTCGGTGCATGTTATAAGACACGCACCGCAGTAAAGGAAAGAAGGGAAATAAGAGGGAGAAAGAGAGTAAGTAAGATTAATTAGAGAAAAGTTCAGGGAAGTCCATAGCGGTTCACTACC
>NZ_JAGXGF010000120.1 GCF_024636815.1 Marivirga sp. | reverse complement strand
TTAGTTTTGAAAGCGTTTTATCCGATGCCCAAAATGCGGAATATTGGATTGGTGCAGCTTCATTTACTAGCTTGGCTGATTTAGAAAATACCAACAATAAATACGCCCTGTTTGATGCCTTTCAAAATCAAAAGGTATTCTCTTACACCAAAAGAGTAAATAAAAATGGAGCAAATGATTATTTAGAATCTGGCTTTATGCGTGCTGATTTGGTTTTAAAAGATTATGTAAAACTATTACATCCTGATAGAGTAGATGATTCAACTACCACTTATTTTGAAGCGTTAAATCCTTGAAAAAAAACTCCTCATATAAAGCCATTGCCTTATTGATTCCATTACTCTTGGCATTAATGATTCTTTCTATCAGCTTAGGATCGGTTACTATTTCTTTTATGGATGTCCTAAAGATTTTAACCGGAACTGAAACTCAAAATACTGCACATTACAACATCCTGTATTCTTATAGATTACCCAAAACACTAACCTCAATTTTTGCAGGGGCTGCTTTAGGATTTGCAGGTTTGCAAATGCAAACACTATTTAGGAATCCATTAGCAGGTCCATTTGTATTAGGAATCAGCTCAGGTGCGAGTTTGGGTGTAGCACTATTGGTGTTATTGGGTGTGGGCGTAAATGGTGCTTTAGCTTATTGGGGCATGGCCATTTCCTCTACTATAGGTTCATTGGCTGTGCTTTTAATGGTAGTGTTGGTTTCTATACGGTTAAAAGACAGCATGTCATTACTATTAGTAGGTTTGATGTTCGGAGCTTTTACCTCAGCTATCGTAAGTGTAATGCAATATTTTAGTACAGCAGAGGATATTCAAAACTTCCTTTTTTGGACTTTTGGTGCCACTGGAAATTTAAGCTGGGCAGAATTACAAATATTTATCCCCACAATAATCATTGGAATTTCATTAGGCTATTGGCAAGCAAAACCACTTAATGCACTTTTAATGGGGGAAAATTATGCCCAGAGTATGGGCCTCAGAATTAAAAATGTAAGACTATTTCTGGTGATTTCTACTAGCATTTTAGCTGGTATAGTTACTGCTTTCTGCGGACCTATAGCATTTTTAGGTTTAGCAGTTCCACACATCAGCAGGATATTATTTAAGACTTCGAATCATTTTGTTCTAATTCCTGCTACCTTGCTTCTAGGTGCTTGTTTATTAATAATTTGTGACATCATTGCCCAGGTTCCATTTTCTGATTTAATATTGCCAATCAATGCTGTAACTTCATTATTTGGCGCTCCAGTCGTGATTTGGTTGATTTTGAGAAGAAAAAACATCAGTAAAAACTTTGGATAATTTAACGGACATATTGACCACCGCTGATTTATCCATTGGCTACAAAAATGGGAAGTCTGAAAACATCCTTATGGAAGGCCTTAATCTCCACATTCCAAAGGGTAAATTAATTGCTCTTTTGGGTGCAAATGGAGTGGGTAAAAGCACTCTAATCAGAACCTTAGCAAACTTGCAGAAAGCAATACATGGAAAGGTCTTTTTAAAAGAAAAAGAAATTAAGGAATATGGAGCAAAGGAATTTGCCAGACAGGTAAGTTTAGTATTAACAGATCCTGTTCAAAGTGGTAATTTAAATGTTATGGAACTTGTAGAAATGGGACGCTACCCATTTACTAATTGGACAGGTAAACTCATGACCTCTGACCTTGAAAAAGTTGAAACTGCCATTCAATTATGTGCCATCGCCTATTTAAAAGACGCCAACATCACCGAAATCAGTGACGGCCAACTTCAAAAAGCGATGATAGCCAGAGCACTTGCCCAAGATGGAGACCTAATGTTACTTGATGAGCCTACTGTTCATTTGGATGCGAATAATCGGTATACGATTTTAGAACTCTTAAGAAATTTAGTGGACGAAACCCAGAAGTCAATCTTGATCAGTACACATCAAGTAGAAATCGCGCTTAAAATGGCAGATCAAATTTGGTTAGCCAATTGTGGAGAGAATATTAAATATGGAACACCAAAAGAATTAATTGAAAATGGCGATATTGAAAGGGCTTTTCCATATTTAAAGAAATTGGAGTTGTAGAATTAATAACTCATTACGATTAAGAGTAATTTTTAAATCTGTAAAAGTTACATCTGTTATTTATATCCAATAAATCTAAAAAAAATCCAAAAATAATCTGTAATTTTGCTTTCTTATTACTATCAACTTAACCGTGAGCAATTTTTTTAAAAGGAGTATAAAAATAAGCGAAGAAAAGGATTTTCTTAAAGTTGTAAGTCAAGGTGAGCGCACTCAATTCGGCCTGGTATTACAAAATGCTGAGAAAATTCACAATGCTATTCAAGAATCTGAGAAAAAATTAGTCCTTTTAGACTATCGATTAACGGTTTTCAAAATGCCTCATAATGAAGCTTTTAATTTGCTAAAAGTTTTTGAACTTAAATTGACTGAATTTAGAGAAGTAAGAATGGCTGCTATCATCAATCCTAGAACTGAAGAGATCGGAAGCTTTTGGGCTTCGATCTGTCGTAAAAGAGGTTTTGATTACCAAATTTTTCAGGATGAAGGGGAAGCCAAAAGGTGGCTTTTAGCTGAAAATTAAGCAGGCTGACATTCTTTACAAATACCATTCATGGTATAACTGATACTATTTAATTGATACCCATTTTCTAATTCCACATCCGGTATTTTTACATCTTCCAAACAATAGGTTTGATGACACTCCTCACAAATAAAATGGGCATGTTTATCTTGATGAACGTGTTCGGGACAACTATCCGAGCAAATAGCATAACGCATATTTCCATTAGGGTCAGGAGTTTGGTGTAAAATACCATTTTCTTCAAAAGAATTTAAAGCTCTGTAGATTGTCACTCTATCATGACTAGATTTTAAATCTTTCTCAATATCGTTTACTGATAAAGCATGCTTGGAACCCATGAAAATTTGAAGCATTTCTAATCGAATCTGCGTTTTACGCAATCCGTTAGATTTTAAAATATTTTCTGCTTTAAATGTAGCTTCCATTGCTTTTTTTCTCTTTCTCAAATATCGGTAATTTTAAAGAGAATTCAAATTAACGCAATACATTTGCCTTAACTGCTTAATCAACAGCTTCACCCTGTAGTTGTTTCTGATATAGCTCCTTGTAAGGCCCATCTTTATCGAGCAGTTCTTGCTCGGTACCTTGCTGCACAATCACTCCATCATCCAAAACGATGATATAATTCGCTAATTTTGCTGAACTTACTCTATGGGAGATAATTACGCTTGTTCTATCTTCCATTATTTTCTTTAAGGCATTCAGAATGGCATTTTCTGTTTTGGTATCCACTGCGGATAATGCATCATCCAAAATCATGATTTTTGGTTCTCGGGCAATGGCTCTGGCAATAGAAACACGTTGTTTCTGCCCCCCTGACAAAGTAATTCCTCTTTCGCCCAATTCTGTATCATAACCTTTAGGAAAATCAAGAATGTTATTATGCAAATCAGCATCTTTGGAAGCTTTCAACATTTGCTCTTCGCTTAAACCTGTACTTCCAAAAGTGATGTTGTTTCTAATAGAATCAGAGAATAAAAAGACATCTTGAGGTACGTAGCCAATCTGGCTTCTAAGGTTTTCAACCTTATAATCAGCAATAGGGACATCATCAATAGTAATTTTTCCTGCTGTCGGATCGTACATCCGGGTAATCAAATTGGCAATCGTACTTTTCCCAGAGCCCGTAGTCCCAATGACAGCTAAAGTTTCTCCTTTCTTAACAGAAAAACTCACATCTTTCAATGCTTTAATACCGCTATCGGGATAAGTAAAGCTTACTTTATCAAAAACAATTTCTCCTATTATATCTTTTTCTAAGTTTTTATCAGAAACAATTTCTGTTTCAGTACTTAAAAATTCATTAATACGTTTTTGAGAAGCTGCAGCTCTTTGAATAATACTAGTTACCCAACCCACTGAGGTTACAGGCCAGGTCAGCAGATTTACATAAATGATAAACTCGGCTATGTTACCAGCGCTTACCGCTCCATTCATCACTTCCACTCCACCGATATAAACTACCAAAATAACACTTAAACCTACCATACCCATTATCAATGGGAAAAATAAAGCTTGTATAAAGGTTAATTTCAGTGCTCTGAATTTATAGTTATTGGTTTCCTTGGTAAAATTCTGAAGTGAATCTTCTTCCCTTACGAAAGATTTCAAAACCCTGATACCGGAAAAGGCTTCTTGTACTAGAGTGGAAAGTTGAGATTGGCTAATTTGAATTTCTTCTGATCTTTTATTGATTAAATTATTTACAAAATAAATGCTTATTGATAAGAAAGGTAAGGGTATTAATGAATACCAAGTTAAAGTGGCATTTACGGAAAACATTATAGGAATCACAATGCAGAAAAGCGTAATGAGATTGACCGTATACATAATAGCTGGCCCTAAATACATTCTCACTTTACTTACATCCTCTGATATCCTGTTCATGATATCACCCGTATTATTCCTTCTGTAAAAACTTAAAGGTAATTTCTGATAATGATTATAAATCTCATTTTTCAAATCATATTCTATATGGCGGGACATTACAATAATTGTCTGTCGCACTAAAAACAGAAATAAGCCCCTACCTAATGCCAAAAGAATTATAAGACCTCCATAAATTAAAATAGCTGAAGAGAAGATTTCATAGTAGTTGGATTGCAAATCGAAATTTTCGAACATGCGATACATTTCAATATTTTCTTTCACCAAATTGAAAGCATAACGCACTACCTGAGCGGGAAATACTGCAAAAAAATTGGACACAATCATAAAAAGAATGCCCAGTAATAGCAGATATTTATACTTTAAAAGATATTTATTTAGATGCTTTAATTCTTTCACAAAAATAGAACGTTTGATGAAGTAGATGGTTCAAAGCAAAAATTCAAACCATATAGAATCAAGAATTTGAATTACAAATATACAATTCCACATACGGAATGAATTCCTTTTAAGGGATATTTAATGAATTTATCGAAAAAATTTCTAATCAATAGTCATCTAACAAATATTGTTTTAAAGCCCCAAACAAAATTAAATTTCAAATATCGCGAGCTTTGAAAATTATCATTTCGCTCATAAAGGATTCAACTCTTGAATTATTAGATTTATACAATTTTTAAAACAATTGATTTGCAGTAAAAATAAAGTTATTTTTGCATCGATATTTCCCAAAAGTAGGGAAAAGGAAACGACAAACGACATTAAATTAATTCCAAAATGGTTGAATTAAATGAAAAAGAAGCCCAAAAAACATTTTCAGCATTTGATACAATAGCTGAAATGGGGCATGAACAAGTAGTTTATTGCTTTGATAAACCCACAGGTCTTAAAGCCATAATCGCCATTCACAATACCATTTTAGGTCCTGCATTAGGTGGGACTAGAATGTGGACCTACAATAATGACCAGGAAGCTTTAATAGATGTACTCCGATTATCCAGAGGGATGACATACAAAGCTGCTATTTCAGGACTCAATTTAGGAGGAGGAAAAGCAGTGATTATTGGCGATCCAAAAAAATTAAAAAATGAAGCTTTTTTAAGAAGATTCGGGAGATTTGTAGATAGCTTAAGCGGTAGATACATCACTGCAGAAGATATGAACATGAATACTTCTGATATGGTGCATATCTCCTATGAAACCAAAAACGTAATGGGATTGCCAGAATCTATGAAAGGAAGTGGTGATCCTTCTCCAGTTACGGCATATGGCGTTTATATGGGCTTGAAAGCAACTGTAAATAAAGCTTACGGGATTGATAGTCTTCAAGGAAAGAAAATCTCAGTTCAAGGCGTTGGGCAAGTGGGTCACTATTTGGTAGATTATCTTATTGAAGAAGGTGCTCAGGTTACTATTACAGATATTAACGAAAGCAATATCAAAAGAGTGACGGATAAGCATGACGTAACAGTAGTGCAGCCTGAAATGATTTATGATGTTGATGCTGACATCTATGCTCCTTGTGCAATGGGTGCTACTATTAATGATGATACAATCCAAAGATTGAAGGCCAACGTAATTGTAGGTGCTGCCAACAATCAATTAGCTGATGAAAAGAGGCATGGAAAAATGTTACAGGAAAAAGGCATCTTTTATGCTCCTGACTTCTTGGTAAATGCAGGTGGAATCATTAATATCTTCCCTGAACTAATGAAGAATTACAATAAGCCATTGGCTTTGGAACAAACAGAGAAGATTTATGACAAATGTCTTGAAATATTGAATAAAGCTGAAGCTGAAGGAAAAACTTCTCATCAGGCTGCTATCGAAATCGCAGATAAGCGAATGGCAGACATGGGTAAGGTGAAATTAGCTTACTAAGTTTTGAATTATTAATTTTGCAAGGAAGGTAGGCAACTACCTTCCTTATTTATTTTATTATCGTTCTTTTTATTACTGATTATGCTGAACAGAAGGTCCTTACGAATAAAAGTTATGCAAGCGCTTTATGCGGTTCAAAAATGTGAAGAAGCAAATTTTGAGCTCGCACAAGACCACATTGAAGATATCTTCACTCCAGATTTGAATTCAATGGAAGTACAAGACAGAGCTCTTCTTAAGCAAAATGCGAAAACCGCTAAGAAAGTTTTTAAATCTAATTACCAATCACATCAAATAAAAGAAGAGCAGGATAGTAATCCTGAAATTCGCTCAGCAGTCAGTGACGCCATCAATCTTTTTCAAACTAATGTAAAAAAAGATGTCTCTTTTGTAAAAAAAGATATGCTGGAGGCCGTTAATACGCTTTTAGAAAACTACTACCTTTCATTAAAACTTTTAATAGAATTCTCAGACTTAGCAAAAGAAGATGTTGAAAAGCGGGAAAAAAGATTGTCAGAAAGTGGTAAACAGGTATTTAAAAGTGAATTAAATCTATTTCATAATAAAGGCATCAAGATTCTAAAAGAGGATGATGCATTACAAAGTGAGTTTATTCGCTTTGGCACCAGTTGGGAAGATGATATGTTGGATGTTCAGGAATGGTACAGGGACTTCTTGAAAAAAGCAGATTTCTACAAAGAATACATACTAAAAAATGAGCCAAGCTTTGAAGAGGATGTTGAAGTGCTCAACCAAATTTGCCGTCAATTAATATTGAAAAATGAAGCGATTACCAACTTCATGGCAGAAAGAGATTTATATTGGGAAGAAAATAAATCAGCATTAAAATCAATGTTGAAAAAGAGCATCAAATCTCTGGATGAAATGACGCAACACATTGAACTGATTGAGCTCTCGGCAAATTGGGAAGATGATAGCGAATTTTTCAAAGAATTATTTCAACAAACTATCCTTCATGATGAAGAATATGAAAAGTTGATTTCCGAATTTGCTCAAAACTGGGCAACTGACAGGATAGCAGCGGTAGATATGATTATTCTGAAAATGGCCGTAGCTGAAATGCTCAATTTCCCAAGTATCCCTGTAAAAGTGACAATTAATGAGTATATTGAGCTTTCTAAAAATTATAGTACTCAAAAAAGTAAGCAATTTGTAAACGGCTTATTAGATAAAATTTCAATAAGCTTAGAAAAAGAAGATAGGATCAAAAAAAGTGGAAGAGGTTTGATTGATAACAAATAACTTCAAAGTCCTATTTGCGTAAAATCCAAAAAACTTTAATTGTACATTTGAATCATTTTTTTTGTGCAGTATATTTACAGCTAAAGGAAAAAAACTATGAGTAAAGGAGGAAGTAACTTATTTGCATTTTTAGCAGGAGCAGCTGCAGGAGCAATTGTAGGAATTTTATATGCACCTGATACGGGTGAGAATACCAGAGATAAACTTAGCTATCGATTAGGGAAATATAAAGAAATGTTGGAAGATCTCTTAAACGATATTGCGGATGGTGAAGACTTAGGTTTGAGCACTGCGAGAAGTGACGGAGAAAAAGTAGTAAACTCTGCAAAAGAGAAAGCCGAGCAATTA
Organism: Marivirga sp.; assembly: GCF_024636815.1. GTDB lineage: Bacteria > Bacteroidota > Bacteroidia > Cytophagales > Cyclobacteriaceae > Marivirga. Next base: position 17,071 of record NZ_JAGXGF010000120.1, on the reverse strand, counting down.
CTAACCGATGTTGATGCTTTATTAGGCCAGATCAAAAATAAGGAAGAAAAATCAAAATAAATTTAAATTAAACAATATAAATCTCAATTATGAAAAGCGTAATATATGCAGTTTTAGCAATAGGATTGCTATCACTTGGAGCTTGTACAGGTGATTTAGAAAAACGAGTGACCGATTTGGAAAGAAGAGTTGCTGCACTTGAAGGTAATGGTGGCAGTACTGCAACCAATCCATCAGTTCAAACAGCTACTCAAAACAAACCACAAGTTCAAAACAATACCCCAAAAGAAAAGCCAGAAGGCCCTTTACCAAAGATGGAATTTTCTGAAAAAGTTCATGATTTTGGTAGAATTACAGAAGGCGATGTGGTAACAAAAGTGTTCACATTCAAAAACACAGGAGAAGCGCCTTTAATTATATCTGATGCTACTTCTTCTTGCGGATGCACTGTGCCATCTTATACAGATAAGCCAATTGCTCCAGGTGAAGAAGGAGAACTTGAAGTGAAATATAATTCTAGAGGTAAAAAGAATCAGGATAATAAAGTAGTGAGAATTACTGCTAACACTTGGCCTGCAACTAATAATATAACAATCAAAGCATTTGTAGAGCCTAAAGCAGACAATACAGGTGCGGGACCCGTAAAACAATAATAATTAAATGATACAATTTATTTTAGCACAAGCTACTACAGGTGATGATAGCGCTTGGATGAGCCAATTACTTTTATTTGGCGGTATAATTTTAGTATTTTATTTCTTCATGATTCGCCCGCAGCAAAAAAAGCAGAAAGATCAAAAGAAATTTATTGCTGAGATAAAAAAAGGTGATGCAGTAGTGACCATTGGTGGATTGCACGGAAAAGTTTATCAAGTGGAAGAAGATAAAATCATTTTAGAAATCGATAAAGGAACAAAAATGATTTTTGAAAAGTCTGCGGTTTCATTAGAGCAAAGTAAAAAACTTCAAGAAAAATAAATTATTGAAGCACTTTGAAAAAATAGGAGATTGGTTGAGCAATATATTCTTGCCTGAATCAAACGATACTATTAAAGTGGTAGTCTTGTGTGTAGTCACAGCTACCACTTTTTGGTTTTTCAATGCGCTTAATGATAATTACTCCACTAGAATTACTTACCCTATTAAATTTACCTTTCCGGATTCATCGTTGGTAGTCGTAAATGAATTACCAAAAAAAGTAAGCATAAATGTAAGCGGAGGTGGATGGAATTTATTAAGAAAAACTTTTTGGTTTACCATTACGCCCGTTGAGGTTCCTTTAGAAGATCCCGTAAGTCAAAATTACATATTAGGCAATTCACTCTACACGCTGATTGCTGATCAAATGACAGAAATTCAATTGAATTATGTCGAGAATGATACTCTTAGAATTGAAATAGATTCTATTAGAACAATAAAATCTAAATTATCAGTTGATAGTTCTAAAATAGATTTAGAACAGAATTTCAGAATTATTTCTGCTATCCAAAAGTCACATGATTCTGCTACTTTTTCAGGGCCTGAAAGATTCATCAAAAAAGTTCCCAAAGAAGTATTTATAGAAATTGATAAGGAAAATATATCAAGTAATTACTCAGAAGAAATTTATTTACCCACTTTCGGATCTAGTTTGGTAAACCGGAATCCGGTAGAGGTTAAAATTAGTTTTGAGGTCGCTAAATTTATCAAGCAGGAACTCATGTTGCCATTTGAAAAAATAAATGCCCCAGAAGACTCTAACGCTTATATTTTTAAAGATAGTTTGGCAAGAATATCATTTAGAATTCAAGAAAAACTAGCAGGAAATTATAATTTAGACAGCATCCGATTGGTAGTTGATTATGATCGAATAAATGAAGCAGATTCTACTGTCAAGCCCATCATTAAATCACTTCCTGAACAGCTAAAGGAGAGAGAAATTAAAATTGATTCTATTAATTTCCAATACATTAAGCCATGAAAAAATTAGGGATTACAGGCGGAATTGGAGCAGGTAAAAGTTTAATCTGTGACGTATTTCAACTCCTGGGAATCCCTAATTATCCTGCCGATTATAGAGCCAAATGGCTTCAATCAAACGACCCAGAACTAAAAGCTAAAATAGCAAATCACTTTGGAGATGATGCTTATTTTGAAAATGGTGATCTCAATAGAGATTATTTGAGTAAAGAAGTTTTTGGTGATGATAAAAAATTAAAACTGCTTAATAGCTTAGTGCATCCTGCTGTAGGCAAAGATTTTGAAAACTGGTGCGAACAACATTCTGATAAACCCTATATTTTAAAAGAAGCAGCTCTTTTATTTGAAACGGGTTCTTATAAACAGTTAGATGCCACCATCAATGTTCACGCAAATCAAGAACTCAGACTTAAAAGAACCTTGGAAAGAGATCCACAAAGAACCAAAGAAAGTGTATTATCTATCATGAAAAAACAGATGTCAGATGAGAAGCGGATGGAATTAGCTGATTATGTGATCTATAATGATGAAAGTAAATCAGTTATTCGGCAGGTGATGGAGTTGCATGAGGAGTTGGTAATTTAAATAAACGAATTACTAATTCTATGATTTTGCTTAAGAATTACTAATTCTGAAGAACTATAGTTGAATTAAACTTCACCTTTAATTCGAATTGTCTTGCCAATAGCAATATGGCCAATATAGAAAACCCAAGGTTTGTAATCATTTGTAAACCAAAAGTTTAACCCATTTTTCAATATTAATTAGTATCTTGTATTGTTATCAATGATATAGGAAATTATGATAGTGAAAGCAAAACAAGTTGTACCTACCATCAATGATTTGATTCAAGAATTAAAATCAAAATTCTCTGATTACACTTATTCGACTCTTCATTCTAAACCACAAAAAATTATAATCATTCGGAAATCTATCTTAGTTGGAGCACAAGTAACAGTTCGCGATAATGAGATTACAGTGCATGCATGCTATCCTAATGTTCTTTTCTCATCCTTAATGACGCTGCTAACTTCCTGCTGCGTTTTTCCTGCTAACTCATGGACTGATTTTGAAATAAAAATATCAGACTTCTTAAAAAAGAAATATAACAACTAAATTTATTAAGATTTAAAAGGATAGCACACTATCATATAAAAGATATGTTCACTTTGGACGATACCTCCATTTATTGAAGCCTGAAATAGTGGATGAAATATAAGCAGGAGTTTTACCATGAACTATTTATTTCTTCTCAAGTATCTAATCAGAAAAAAAGCCATTGTCCCAAAAGTTACAGCGATAAGTATAAATATCCCTACCTGAAAAACAGTATCGCTAATGTTAGCATCCTCAGTTTTTTGGCTATTACTGTTTTCATCAGGAATTTCCTTGATTTTTCCTTTAGGGCTTTCAGCAATTTCCTGACTGTTAACTCCCGAAGTGGAAACTTCCGATGATGATTCAGAACGGATATAAGCCAGTACATCCAGTTTATCTTCTGTATTGATGAAATCAAATCCAGGCATTATAAAATTATAGTTCGAAATAAGGTAATTGCTGTAATTATCGCCAGTTTTAACAACTTCAAGTGGATCATTGATAAATTCCAACAACCACGTGAGTGGTCTTCTTTTGGAAATCCCGGCTAAAGCAGGTCCTATTTTAGTTTCACAAATTTCATGGCCCATAGCACAATTAACTATAAAAAGCTTTTCTCCATTTTTAACAGAAGCCTTTACCAACTCAGGAAAGAAAGATTGAGAATTATCTTGGGCTTGAGCAAAAAATATTAAACAAAATGAAAAAAGTATAGAGGTTAAAGATTTAATAAGCATACTGTATATACTTGTTTAATTTCACTAAGGTTTTAGTATACTAAAATTAAACACCCATCGAAAAGAAAAATAAAAAGCCTTTTGAAATGGTCTAACATATTTATACAAATAAAAATAATTATTATTATATTAGAACTTCTATGAAGACTTTATTCCCCCTACTCATATTTAGTTTATTAAGCACAATTTCCTTTGCGCAAAATACGGACAGTTTAGAAAATTTATTAACCGAAGATATCAGCTCGTCTGAAAAGAAAAATATTCTTATTCAACTCTGTGAGGGGTATAAGGACTCAAATCCAAATGCAATGCGCTTGTATGCTGAAGAGCTCATTACAATATCCCAAAACGACACCACTAGCAATTCTTATGCATGGGCTCAATACTATTTAGGAGATTACTATTACCTGATAGATGATTTTGATAATACCGAAAAATATTTCCAATCTGCCTATGATATATTTCAAAATAGGGAAAATTCAATTGGAGCTTTAAAATCGGCTACTTCCTTAGCTAATATCTATTTTTTCCGTGATCGATATAAAACGGCTTTAAATTTTGCTGAATCCGGTTTAGATTTAGCTTACGAGGTAAATGATAAAGCTGCGCAATCTAACTTATTAGCCCTCATATGTGACATTTATACCTATATGGAGCGCTATAATTTAGCTATTCAGCATTGTGTTCAATCTTTAAAAATTAAGGAGGAGATGGAAATTAAGAAGGGTAAGGAAATTACTCTCAATACCATCGGTTTGATATATCAAGAGTTAGGCACTTATGAAAAAGCAAAAGAATACCTTTTTGATGCGCTGGTATTAGCAAAAGAAAATGGAGAGCCTTATAATATAGCCACTACCCACAGTAATATTGGAAATTATTACTTAGCCACTAGCAATGTCGAAAGTGCCTTAGAAAGCTTTAGAAGTGCCATGAAAATAGATTCGGCAAGCCAGGATAAAACGGGCTTAGCTTACTCATTTTTTGACATTGGAAAAGTTTATCTCTCAAAAAATGAAAATGATAAGGCACTCACTAATTTTAGAAAAGCCAAAAAACTAGCAAAAGAACAAAACATGCCCGAATTACAAGCTCGTATAGGACTTGAAATTGGAGAAATTTCTATTGCTAGATCAGAATACCAAAATGCTATACAAGAACTTAAAAATAGTGTTACAATTGCCCAGAAAATCAATTCCTCCGGAATATTAAAAGACACTTATCAAAAACTATCAAAGCTATATGATAAAATGGGCGATAAAAACAATGCTTTAATTTACATGAAGCTTTTCATGTTGGAATCAGAAAGAAAATTCAAAGAAGAGAACATCCGCTCTATCGCAGAAATTGAAACCCTTTACAATATCGAGAAAAAAGAAAAAGAAATTGACTTATTGAAAAAAGATAATGCCATAAAAGAGCTACAAGCAGAAAAGCGTAGTTTTTTTATTATCACTTTAAGTATAGGGCTTCTTTTATTATTAATTCTCATCATAATTCTCTACAACAGAAACAAGCTTAAAAACAGAGCTAATCAAGCATTAAATGAACAAAACATTGCCATAAAGGAACAAAAGCAGGAGATCGAAACTCAAAAAGAAGAATTAGCAGAAACGAGCAGTAAACTTTCCGATAAAAACAGACAGATAACGGACAGCATCATTTATGCTAAACAGATTCAAGATTCTTTACTTCCTCAGCTTCCGACAATAAAAAAAGTGTTGCCTGAGTCCTTCATATTTTTCAGACCTAGAGATATTGTAAGTGGCGATTTTTATTGGTTTGCCCAGATAGAAAACAAAATTGCAATAGCATTGGTAGATTGTACCGGACATGGTGTACCTGGTGCATTTATGACAATTCTAGCCAATTCATTATTGAATCAAATAGTAATTGAAACTGGTATTACCTCCCCTGATTTGATCGTTTCCCTTTTAGATCAGAAAATCCAACAAAACTTGCATCAACAACAATTAGAAAACGCCAACACTGATGGATTGGATATCGGACTTGTTTTAATTGATCGTAAAAGCAAAAAGATTGAATATACAGGAGCTAAAGTCCCCCTTTATGTTTATCAAAATAATAAATTAGAAATTATTAAACCTAATAGAAACAGTGTTGGAAGTACTCAACAAACTGATAAATCTTTCGGCAAACAGGAAGTAAATTTTACGGAAGAATGTATAATTTATATGGCTTCAGATGGCTTTCAAGATCAATTTGGAGGCAAAGAAAATAAAAAATACATGAAAAGTAATTTTCGTAAATTGCTAGCAGAGAATGCCGTGAAAACCATTAAAGAGCAACAAGATTACATTGAGAATGAGTTCATTAAATGGAGAGGAAGCAATCCGCAAACAGATGATGTCTTGCTTATAGGTTTTAAATTGAAATAATGAATTTTAGAAGTTACAGAAAGTTAATTTATTACTTGTTGGCCTTTTTAGGTGTCTACTTTTTTTTGGTGTTTAATTTACTAGAATTCGAATTACTTTCTGAAGAAGGAAGAATAGATAATCTTTCAGATGCTTTTTGGTATTCTATTGTAACCTTAACCACAGTAGGTTATGGAGATATGGTACCAACATCTACCGGGGGGCGTGCAATTGGATACATCTTTATTTTTCTGAGTTTAGGTGTTTATGGACTTCTAATTGGTCAAATTTCAACTATCATGGCAAATATTAAAGAAAATAGAAAATTAGGTATGTACGGAACAAATTTTGAAGACCATATAGTGGTTATAGGTTGGACTCAATTTGGCAAAACAGTTATTGACCAACTCATTAAAGCCGGAAGAAAAGTGGCTATAGTGACAAGAAATAGAGAAAATATCGATCTTTTAAAAGAACTATATCAAAATAGAAATCTTTTCATTCTCTACTCAGATTATGAAAATTTAGAGCTCTTAGAAAAGGTCAATATCCGAAAATCCAATACTGTTTTTATTAACCTGGAGGACGATACTGAAAAACTGGTTTACATATTGAACCTTAAAAAGGAATATGAGGGATTAAATTATACGGTAACTCTAGAGAACTCCAATCTAAAACAAACATTCCTGAGTGCCGGAGTAACCCATGCTATTTCACGAAACGAAATCGCCAGTAGATTATTAGCCAGCTATATGTTCGAGCCAGATGTTGCTCTTTTTTCTGAAGAAATTTTAGCCTATCCAACAACTGATCAGGAATATGACATCAAGCAATTCAAAGTAATGGAAAACAATCCTTATAATGGACAAGAATATGATAAAGCTTTCTTTGACTTGAAAAAAAATGAAAATGTGATTCTAATGGGCTTAGTTAGGATTGAAGAGGGTAAAAGAGTTTTATATAAAAACCCTTCGGATAACTTTAAAATTAAAACCGATGATTATTTAATCATGATGATGAACCAAAAAACTCAAAAAATAATAAAAAAAGTGTTTGGTTTGGAAGAAGGAGTATAGGGAAAATATTCACTCATCAATTTCATAAAACTCATAATCTTTACCCTTACCATAGGCTGTCAACTCACTTAAATTAAATTCCTCCAAAGTAGTCAAGTCTTTACATTCAAAATCTTTATAGCCTGTAGCTTTAGTCACTCTAAATTCATGAACCTCACCATAATTTATTAGGTAATAATCTTTCCCCACGCGAACCGTTTCAATTGATATTGACATTTAATAAGCCTTGATTAGAAATAAAGATAGAAATCTATTTGATTTTCAATAATATTGATTAAAATTTTCACCCTTCAAAAACTAGTAGAGCATAATTCCAATCAAATACTTTTAGAAATTTCATTCCTAAGAACTGGCAAAATTATATTAAGTTTCAATAATTTATAAAAATGTAGCGGATATTATATTTCTATTGAGGCATTTTTCCTTTTTGATTTCTCCCAAACTGCTGACTGTTTACCCTTGAGCAACCTTATAAAACCTTGATAAACCGACAGATTCATAAAAGAAAAATAAAATGGCAATAATACAATCTTGGGTATTCTTTCCTTGCCTTCTGTGTAGGCTCCTATTATAGCTATTAAGTAAAATACAGTTTGCAGGCCTAAAATTATATAATAAATACCTCCAAATTGAATTACCAAATAAATATTTAAAATAAAAACTATACTTAAACTTAATGGCGTAAGTGACCATCTCAGCATTCTATGAGATACGTATTGAAAACTAAGCCAACCATACTTAAATATATTTAGCAATGGTAAGAATATTAAAATAGATTGAATTCCTCCAGCAGCTATTCTAACCTTCCTTTTTCGTTCTTCAGCAATAGACTCAGAACCAGATTCAATTGCATAGGCATCGGGTTCATAAACCACTTTAAAACCTGCTTGAGCAATTTTCATGGAGACATAAAAATCTTCTATTAAAATACCATCTGGAACAACAGGCATCAGTTCTCTTCGTACGGAAAATAATTCTCCTGCAGCCCCAACTACAGTATGGAGTTCTGAATCCCATTTTTTTAATGCGGATTCATATTTCCAATATGCTCCTTCTCCACTTCCAGCTGCATCCCTATCATCATTGGACTTAACTCTTTTTTCACCGGCTACAGCTCCAACTTTTTCATTCTTATAATGCCTAGCTATGTTTAAAATTGAATCTGAATTCAAAAAAGTATTGGCATCACAGAAAATAAGAATAGGTGACTTCATAAAGGGTAGTATTCTATTAATTGCCGCATTTTTACCCTTTCGCTCCTCAGAATGAAATAATTGTATATCCTTATACTCATCAATTATTCTTTCACTTCCATCTGAAGTGCCATCAGTTACAAAGCAAATATTTAACTTCTCAGAAGGATAATTGAGGTTTAAAGTATTCTCAATTTTTTCTCTAATGATTTCACCTTCATTATAACAAGCAATAACCAAATTCACCGCTGGCATTTCATTTTCAGTATAGAAATTTTTGCTTTTAGTATTAAATAGTCTCTTGATTTTTATCAAACCATAAAGTAAAATAGGATAGCCTAAATACGTGTAAGATATTAAGACAATTCCTATCAAAAAAATAACCTCCATATAGTTTTTGTTTTTAATTTTGACATGAAAACAGATTATTTCTCTATTTTCAATAAAGATGAAATAAAATATACGTAAAAACTAATTAAAAGATATATGTAAGTTTTCAATATTTTTTTAACCAAAATAAAATATCATACGTATACAATACTGAACTATCTATACTTGATATTGTAAAATATTTTTATGTCCTCATTCAATTTTTTTAATCGATGCTTTTTATACCTTTTTATTTTTAGTGTTCCCCTCCTAAAATCAAATATCGCTTCAGGACAAAGTAATCCTGTGTTTCAAAGTAGTCCGGTAGTGACCGCTACTTTTGGTAGTTTATACCAATATAACATCATTGTCTATGATGATGACGGAGACAATATAGACGTGGTTTTACAATCGGGTAACCTACCAGATGGAATCAACTTAAGTAAAGACAAAGGAAGTTTTTTACTTGAAGGCACGCCTGAAGAGGCAGGAGATTTCCCTATTACATTAGAAGTTTATAAGAATAAAGACCCAAGCTATAACAATCAACAAAGCTTTACAATAGGAGTCAGCAAAACCACTCTTTCCGTAACTGCAGATAATCAAAATATTGTATATGGTGATGCAATTCCTACTCTTGCTATTAGCTACTCTGGTTTTGTTGAAGGTGATGAAGAAGATGATCTTGAAACCATTCCAATCGCCAGTACAACTGCTGATGCAAATAGCAGTGTTGGCAATTACCCCATAAATGTATCCGGGGGCGTTTCTGATAATTATGACTTTACATACACAACAGGAAACTTAAATATTGCAAAAGCAGATCAAACCATCACTTTCGATGAAATCCTCGATAAAACTTATGGTGATCAAGACTTTGCTCTCTCTGCCAGCAGTGATACTGGTCTACCTATCACCTTTACAGTACTTTCTGGTCCTGCTTCTATATCCGGTAATATACTTACAATTAATGGCACTGGAACTGTTACCGTTGAAGCCAGCCAAGATGGAGATACTAATCACGAGCCTGCAACGCCTGTGAATAGAAGTTTCTCGGTATCCAAAGCAACACTTTCTGTTACGGCAGATGATCAAAGCATTGTTTATGGAGACGCTATCCCTACGCTGACCATCAGCTACTCAGGATTCATAAACAGTGAAAATGAATCCAATTTAATTACTGCCCCTACCGCAAGTACTACTGCAGATGAAAATAGCAGCGCTGGAGATTATCCCATTACAGCTTCTGGTGGAGTGTCTGATAATTACGCTTTTGTTTACATTATTGGGACTTTAAGCATTAGCAATGTCAATCAAACCATCACTTTTGATGAAATTCTCGATAAAACTTATGGCGATCAAGAATTTGCACTTTCTGCCAGTAGTGACAGTGGTCTACCCATCACCTTTACTGTGCTTTCTGGTTCTGCGTCTATATCCGGTAATATACTTACAATTAATGGCGCTGGAACTGTTACCGTTGAGGCCAGTCAAGATGGAGATGCTAATTATGACCCTGCAACGCCTGTGAATAGAAGTTTCTCGATATCCAAAACAACGCTTTCTGTTACGGCCGATGATCAAAGCATTGTTTATGGAGATGCTCTTCCGAGCCTCACCCTTAGCTATGCAGGTTTTGTAAATAATGAAAATGAATCCGACTTAATTACTGCCCCTACCGCCAGTACTACTGCAGATGAAAATAGCAGCGCTGGAGATTATCCCATTACAGCTTCTGGTGGAGTGTCTGATAATTACGCTTTTGTTTACATTAATGGGACTTTAAGCATTAGCAATGTCAATCAAACCATCACTTTCGATGAAATTCCCGATAAAACTTATGGCGATCAAGAATTTGCACTTTCTGCCAGTAGTGACAGTGGTCTACCCATCACCTTTACTGTGCTTTCTGGTCCTGCTTCTATATCCGGTAATATACTTACAATTAATGGCGCTGGAACTGTTACCGTTGAAGCCAGCCAAGATGGAGATGCTAATTACGACCCTGCCACACCAGTGAACAGAAGTTTTGAGATATTAAAAGCCGAAGCAGGCATCACCATATCAAACACTTTACAAAATTTTGATGGAAGCCCAAAAGAAGTAACCATTAGCACACAACCCGAAGGATTAAATTATAATACCACTTACAATGAAAGCAGCACTCTACCTACAAGTGCCGGCACTTATTCAGTTGAAATTAATATAGTAGAAGATAATTATTCTGGTCAATTAATTTCGGAATTAATAATCAATTCTGCTCCAACAACAAGTGGTATTCCTGATCAGCAAGTGGTAGAAAACAGTAATCCTATCCAGCTTGATTTATTGAATTATTTTGATGATTTAGAAGATGAAGATTCTCAATTAACTTTTGAAGTCGTTAATAATACAAATCCAGCATTATTTACACAAATCGCATTAACGAATACTATCTTAGAGCTAATTTTTGAAGCAAGCACCAATGGAATAAGTACTTTAACCATTAGATGCACTGACTCAAATGGAATGTTTGTTGAGGATGAATTTGAGGTAGAGGTAACTCCCCCCGACCAAAGACCTCCATTTTTCACCAGTACACCAGTCAATGAAGTTTTACAAAATGAAGTATATGAGTATTTCATAACTACCGAGGATAATGACACAGGAGATGAACTAAGCATCTCAAATAATATTTCCCTTCCAGCCTGGTTAACTTTGGCTGATAATGAAGACGGAACAGCCTTATTATCAGGCACACCAACTAATAATAATATTGGAGTTTATGGCATTGCTTTGAGGGTAAGTGATGATAAAGGGAATACTGCCGATCAATTTTTTGATATTGAAGTAATTGATGTAAACGACCCTCCAACCTTTATTTCCTCCCCAATTACAACTGCAGAAGAAAATCAACTGTACGAATACAGCATAGATGTTGAGGATGTTGACCTTAATGATATTGTTGTAATCAATGTTGTACAAAAACCAAACTGGCTAAATTTTGATGGCGAAACTTTACTTAGCGGGACACCTGTTCTGACAGATGTTGGAAATAGCCCTTTCAATGTTGAAATTATAGCAACCGACCTTGCAGGAGCAACGGATACTCAATCATTTCAAATAGCAGTTACTTTGGAAAATTTACCTCCAACATTAGACCCCATAATAGATCCTGCAGCAATCAATGAAGATTCAGAACAAACTTTTACCATCAATTTGACCGGCATAACTGATGGAGGTGAAAACAATCAGAATATCAGTTTAGAGGTATCCACAGATTTACCCAATCTATTTGAGGAACTATATATTAATTATCAATCGCCCAATAGCACAGGCGAATTAGTCTATAAAATACTACCGGACTCATTCGGAATCGCTACTGTAAGTGTACGGGTAGAAGACGATGGCTCAGGTTCCAGTAATTTCGTTGAAAACTCTTTACAAATAGAGGTTATTGCGGTAAATGATATTCCCATTTTTGTATCTAGCCCCATAGAAAGAATTCAAGCTAATACAAATTATAGATACGATATAGAGACTAATGATGTTGATCCGGACGATGAATTAACAATAAGGAAAACTTTAGGCCCTGATTGGTTAGTATTAGTGGATAATGGAGATGGAACTGCAGTACTTGAAGGGGAAGTTCCATCAAACGCGACAAATGAAGAAGTTTCGATTACTGTATCCGATTTACAAAATGCAAGCAGTACACAATCCTTCACACTGCTATTAAACGAAAGCCCTGTTGTCAGTGACTTCACAGTTCAAACTGAGGAAAACGTCCCTTATCAATTTATAAATTCAGTTTTTATTGATAATTATACAGATGCCGAAGACGATCAAATAAATGAAATAAAATTATATTTTTCCAGAGGACGGCTTCAGTTAGGCGGTTCAGAAATCAGTTCAGGCGATCCTATCAGTTTTAATGAAAATTTAGACTTACAATTCACTCCTCCACAGGGCTTATATGGAGATATAAATTTAGAGTGGTCTGCTAGTGATGGATTTGTGCATTCTGAGACTGCCAATATCTTAATGGTAGTTGATACTGTAAATGATAAACCCATCTTATCGAATATAGAAAATACTACTTTAGAATTTATTCAAGGATCTGGACCTATTCAAATAACTGAAACTATTACGGTATCCGATATTGATAATTTAACTATGGATACTGTATGGATACAGATAATTGAAAACTATAATTCAACTGAGGATAGGTTATTTTTAAATGATATAGACCTCATTGATATTGAATATGATTATGATCGAAATTCAGGATTGCTGCTAATTACAGGGAATGCTTCAAAATCTGATTATGATTTGATTTTGCGGTCGGTCAATTATCAAAACATCAATTCACTTTCCAATGACACAAGACCTAAAAACATCAGCTTTATAATCAGTGATGGCGAAAATCAAAGTGAGCCCATAAGCAGGGAAATTCTATTATCCAGCGTACTTCCTGAGTTAGACTTTGTTAATGCTTTTACCCCTGATGGCAATAGCGTAAATGACACATGGGATTTCAAAAATTTAAACGCCTTTGAGCAAGTTAACATTTCTGTCTATAATTCCAGAGGAATAATGGTATATCATTGCACAACCAATAATTGTGAATGGGATGGGAATTTCAACCAGAAAAAACTACCACCAGGCACTTACTTTTATCTAATCAAATTAAATAATGGCAGAAGAAAATATGAGGGAAATGTTACGATACTTCGATAAAATTCATAAAATAAAAACCGTTTCTTTACTTATAATTGGTTTTATATGTATTGCTGAAAGGGTACGTTCCCAAGATGTTTTATCTCGAACGCAAATATTCCATGCTATTGAATGGCAAAGTCCTGCTATGGCAGGAATCCAAAATAATATGTCTGCAGATATTATGTACCGCCAGGCATTAAATGGATATGGGAGTAACTCTGGTTATATTCAAGCAGGTTTCTTCTATCCTATCCAAAAAATTAAAGGGAATAATGCCAGCAACTCATCTTTTGCCATTAGCAATTCTAATAAGGCTGCTGAATTTTATAATTCCAAAAGAGCAAGAAGAAAACAGGGTGTAGGCCTTCAACTTAACTCAATGAGGCTTGGTCCATTAGATAGGACCGAAATAAAAGGCTTTTATGCCTATCATTTACCCGTTAATGCCAGATTTAATTTAAGCTTGGGAAGTGCTATAAAATTCCAACAAAATATAATTGATTATAATAATTTGAATGTTAGAGATAAAGCGAATGATGATTTATACCAAAGATTAATCAATACAAATTCTGGAAGACAATCAAACGTTCAATTGGATTTAAGTATGGCTTATTATAGCAATAAATTATATCTAAGTTTTGTGACAAATTCAATTATATCGCATTCATTTCGAGAGAGTGAAATGTCCGCATATATGAATGACGGCATGAATTTTAGTTTGATGGCTGGTTATAAATGGGCATTGAATTCTGAATTAAGCCTTTTACCTAACGTAGAAATAAATTACTTTACTACAACTGGCGAACAATACAAATCCTCATTAAGGTTAAAATACAAGGAATTGATTTACATCGGAATGGGAATGCATCACCAATTAAAATGGGCGGGTCTGTTCGGAGTAAATGTACCGGGTAATTTCTTCATTAATTATTCCTACGACTATTATACCGGCTTCATCCAAGAGTATTCTAATGGTGTCCATGAGGTAAGCTTGAGCTTTCTGTTTAAGAATATAAATTCATCGACTCCCTATACATGGTAAAAAAACTATTCATTTACTTTTTAGGATTTAATTTTCTTTTAATTAGCTCCTTGTGTTTTGCTCAAAAACAAGTGGAATCAGTTATTAAATTATCTGAATCCATTAATTCGACAGCAGAAGATATCCTACCATTATTAAGCCCAAGTGGTGATAGCCTGTTTTTTGCAAGGGTATTTCATGAGGCAAATAATGGAGGGAAATATAGTGGGTCAGATATTTGGCTTAGCATATTTGATGTAAGTACTAATAGTTGGGGAAAAGCATCAAATCAGCTGAGAAACTGGAATGATAAAAACAATAATTTTATAATTGGCATCAACTCAAAAGAACAATACATATATCAAAACAATGCCAAAAACCCTCAAAAAGGCATCCAATTTGTAAAAAGTAAAAGCACATATTGGACAAACCCACAAAATATTTCCATAGCTGGAATTCCTAATTCAGGCTATCAAGGAATATATGTGAGCACCGACTACAGTGTTATTCTATTAGTTATGAATGATAAGAAAGGCGTTGGAAAGGAAGATTTATATGTGAGTACAAAAGACAACCAAGAAAATTGGGCAGAACCAGTAAATTTAGGCACCACCATAAACACCTCGGAATCAGAAATTTCCCCCTTTTTGTCGGTAGACAAAAAGACGTTATATTTTGCCAGTAAAGGGCATGGCGGATATGGGGATATGGATATTTTTATGTCTAAAAGATTATATAATAACTGGACGGTTTGGAGCAAACCGCAAAACATCGGAAAAGAAATCAACTCAAAACAATTTGATGGGTATTATAGCGAATATGGGGACAGCATAGCATTTTTCAGTAGTAATCGAGAGGGTGAGTTAAGCGATATCTATCAAGTAAATTTCAAAAAAGATGGAAAGACATTTAATAGTAATCGGATCATTCCTATTAGCAGCACACAGCAAAAAGCAAATAGGACCTATCTAAATGAGCGTGAAATAAGCTGGGAGCTTGATAACGACAAAAATTTTATGTTTGAGATGTATCTGAATGAATCTGTAAATGGAATTAGCAAAATAAAAGAGCAATTAGGGCTTTTAGCAGAGAAGCTTAAAAGTCAGCCAGATTTAAAAGTGGCATTTGAGATTATTCCATTAGCAAATATTCCATCTGATGTATTGGTCATTCAATCCAATAAAATAATGGCAGAAATATTTTCTTTACTCATATCCAAAGGCGTTAATCATTCCAATTTAGCATATGACGGAATAGAATTAAGTAACACCAATTTACAGGGAGATAAGCAAAAAGTGAGGATAATCCCTTCGTTTTTTAGGTAGTGATACTGCTGTTTTATTCATTTAATTCTGTACTTATATTTTTACTGCTAACAGGAGCAAATTCATGACCAAACATTCTGGGGCCTGATTCACCTTGTCCAAATTCATGTTGGTCTTCCCTTGTTCTGTTTTACGTATTACAGTTAGTCCAATACCTGCACCTTCTGCAAATTTTCCCTGAGTCAGATTAACATCTTATCTCCGCTCTTTAAAAAAGTCTGACAATTGTTTCATTAAATGCATTTAGATATAATATTATTCGAATACGCAACATTATATGCAATTAGATATAATTTGGCGGTAAATTCTAATATCATTTGCTTTCGTATATAGGAAAGAATTAAAAAAAGGCCTAAATGAGCTTTAGAGATATAATCAACGCTTCGGTTTACCAATAAGGGTTTGTAGTACTCACTGGCATCTGATTCGCTCAATGTTCTACATCTTTTTTATATTTTTCTTGACAATTCTGTCGTTTTTTTGTCCTGATGTATATTTTATTAAAGCGCAAAATAAATAATAGCACATCCAAAAAGTATTGAGAATGGTGCTGTCAATCTAATATATGTTGGTGTTAGAATATCAGCACACCACAGAGCATACTTATGATGAATTCTTCGAGGTACCAGATAAAGAACCAGAGAAGTTCCTATCATAAACCAGCCAAAAATTCTAAAAATTTCAGGATACTTTGATAATTCTGAATATAGAATCAACCCTGCTGCAGGAATTATTCGAATAGTTATCTCAGAGTAGTTGATAAGGTTGGTACTTCCTGCCTTTCTCAAATACTCTCTTGCATTTGCTGGACTCAAAAGCATTAATAAACCAACACTAATGAGGAAAACACCGAAAAGAATCACAATATATTTGGCTATGAGTATCATAATATATTTTCTTTGAATTTCTATGCGTCATTTAGATGATGTAAAACGCCCAGATATAGCATGTGCCTCTGGACTCAATTAATAACTACAATCTAGCATATTTACAGATGAGTTTCAAGTAGCTACTTAGAGGCATATACTATATCGTTTGTTGTTCTTTCGTCTTTATGCATACACCATTTCTCCATTGTATTTGTTCCGGTATTCGAGTGGAGTCAAACCAGCATATCGCTTAAATAGTGTTCTGAAAGTTTTGTTGTCATTGTAACCGAAATCAATCATTACTTGAAGAACATGTCGAAGAGCTTAGTTTCTTAATTTTGATTG
>NZ_JAGXGF010000119.1 GCF_024636815.1 Marivirga sp. | reverse complement strand
CTACATAATGTAAATATTGCAGAGGATACTGGAAGACTAGTAGGTTTGATGGGCGCATCTGGCTCAGGAAAATCAACCTTACTCAATGTGCTTAACGGAAACGAAAAACCTACAAAAGGGAAAGTTGAAATAAATGGAATCAACATTCATCAAAACCCCAATGCAATAAAGGGAACCATTGGCTATGTTCCTCAAGATGATTTATTGATTGAAGAATTAACCGTTTATGAGAATTTATTCTACGCAGCCAAACTTTGTTTTGATGATAAATCCTCTGCCGAAATTGAAGAACTAGTATCAAAAACTCTTGCCTCTTTAGGCCTGTCTGAAACCAAGCATTTGAAGGTAGGTTCTCCCTTGGATAAAACGATTAGCGGAGGTCAAAGGAAAAGATTGAATATTGGTTTAGAATTGCTGAGAGAACCTTCTGTTCTTTTTGTGGACGAACCAACTTCTGGTCTTTCCTCAAGAGATTCGGAAAACATAATGGATTTGCTCAAAGAGCTGAGTTTAAAAGGTAAAATGGTTTTTGTCGTTATTCATCAACCATCTTCTGACATTTTCAGAATGTTTGATAAACTGGTGATATTAGATGTTGGCGGATTTCAAATTTATTATGGAAACCCTGTTGAAGCGGTTTTATATTTTAAAAATCAAATTAATACAATCGATAAAGATCAAGCGGCTTGTATTGAATGTGGAAATGTAAACCCTGAACAAATCTTTAATATCATTGAAACAAAAGTTGTCAATGAATACGGTAAAGCTACTGATGAAAGAAAAATTAGCCCCAAAAAATGGTTTAGTCTTTTTGAAAAACAATTAGATGTTCCTAAAGTAGATAACCCAGACCCTTTACCTGATCCAGAATTACAGATTCCAAATTGGACAAAGCAAATAATATTATTTTTCAAAAGGGACTTTAAATCAAAATTGGCAAATCGTCAATACTTGCTAATCAACTTATTAGAAGCTCCTATTTTAGCAATTTTACTTGCTTATATTATCAGATATTATCCTGAAAATGAAAAAAGCGAATATCTATTTATAGACAATCTAAATATTCCTGCTTTTTTCTTTATGAGTATTATTGTAGCACTTTTCATGGGCTTAACGGTTAGTGCTGAAGAAATCATTAAGGATAGAAAAATATTAAAAAGGGAGTCTTTTTTACATTTAAGCAGAAGCAGTTATCTTTTTTCTAAAATTGGAATTCTATTCTTATTCTCCGCTGTTCAAACCTTCACTTATGTAATAATAGGAGATTTGATTTTAGAAATTGACGGGATGAGCCTCACTTATTGGGCTATATTATTCTCCACAGCTTGTTTTGCCAATATGTTAGGGTTGAATATTTCTTCGGCTTTTAATTCTGCGATTACGATATATATTTTGATCCCTATTTTGCTTATCCCTCAATTAATTCTAAGTGGTGTGGTAGTAAAGTTTGACAACTTAAATCCTCAAATCACATCTCCTGACAAGGTACCAATAGTAGGAGAATTGATGGCTTCTCGCTGGGCATTCGAAGCCTCTATGGTAGCGCAATTCAAATCAAACGATTATGCCGAACCCTTTTATGAGTTAGACAGGCAAATGGCACAATCGGAATATAAAACGGTCTATTATATTCCTAGATTAAAATCAAAATTAGATTTTTTAAGAAGAAACATTGATAATCGAGATACTCCAGAGTTTTCTGAGGCAATTCAAATACTTAATAGAGAAATTGGCCTTGAATTAGAAAATGTTGGACAAGATAAATTTGATGTCTACCACAAATTAACTGTAGAAAAGTTTGATAAATGGACAGCAAATAAAACAGAGGAATTTCTAAATACCTTAAGTCGTTTTTATAATAACTTTTTCAATAAAGCTAATTCAAAAAAAGAAAAAGCAATTTACATGCTTACTTCAAATCCGGAGAAAAAGGAACAGTTTGAGTATTTGAGAGATAACTATTACAATAAAACGGTAGCCAATCTGGTAAAAAATACCAATGATCCAAATCGAATAATTGAGCACGATGGCCGATTAATTCAAAAGATCTATCCTGTATATATGGAGCCTCAACCTGATCACCTACTAGATTTTAGAACACAATTCTACGCTGGCGAAAAATATTTTGGTGGGTATATTTTTAATACACTTCAGTTCAACCTAGCTATTATTTGGCTGATGAGTTTTTTACTATATGCTACCCTTTATTATGATGTGTTAAGAAAAATAGTGAATTTTAAAAGACCATTTTAAAAGAGAAATTTAACATAACATTAAACAATTTAATAATTTACTGATTTAAAGATTATGAAAAACTTAATCATCATAATAATATTAATGGCAGGTTTTGGATGCCAGCCAAAAGAGACCGCAAATGAGAAAGAAAACATACAGGACTCTACTCAACAGGAATCTGCAACTTTCGATCCAAAAAAATCGGATATTATAGCTGTAGAGCTAGCAGATAAAGTAATAAAAGCACATGGCGGCCAGGAGAGCTGGGAAAAGACACACTATATTTCATGGAATTTCTTAGGAGCAAGAGATTTAATTTGGGATAAGTATACAGGAAATGTAAGAATTGATTTCCCGGGTGAAAACTCTACCTATCTTATTAACATTAATCAAGATACAGGCCGAGTTAAAATTGGCGATAGAGAATTGACCGAAAGTGATTCTTTAAATCAATATATTAAAAGAGGAAAACAAATATGGGTTAATGACTCTTATTGGTTGGTTTTTCCTTTTAAACTTAAAGATCCTGGCGTTATTTTAGAATATAATGGAAAAGATACCACACTTACAGGAGATACGGCTGATGTTATTAGTCTAACTTTTGAAGAGGTAGGTTTTACTCCAAAAAATAAATATCATGCTTATATAGATCCTGTGAGTTTTTTTATTCTACAATGGGATTTTTATCGAAATGCATCCGATAGCTCAGCAACCTTCCAAGGTGAGTGGAGTGATTATAAACAATACGGTGATATTTATTTGTCATCCGGAAGGGGGGAGCGAACTTTAGGAAATATAAAAGTAGCTAAAGAATGGGATGATAAAGTTTTTGAAGAATTTTAGATAGCTCCCATTCAATGTTATCTGATCTAAAAACCAAAAACCCCACGATGGTCTTCATTGTGGGGTTTTCTTTTTAAAAATTTGAAATTCTGGGATTACTCCTTCAAAATTGCTCTACTAATGACTAATTTTTGTATCTCAGAAGTTCCTTCTCCAATCGTACACAATTTGGAATCTCTATAATATTTTTCAACCGGATAATCTTTGGTATAACCATATCCTCCAAAAATCTGAACCGCTTCTACTGAGTTTCTTACTGCTACTTCAGAAGCATAATATTTAGCCATAGCTGACTCCTTATTTACGCTTTTACCTTTATTCTTTAAATCTGCAGCTTGGAAAGTAAGAAGTTTTGCACCTTCTAATTCTGTCGCCATATCAGCTAACTTGAATGCAATTCCTTGAAAACTAGATATTGGTTGGTTAAACTGATGTCTTTCTTTGCTATATGCTAAAGCCGCTTCATAAGCACCTTCTGCAATTCCTAAAGATAATGCGGCAATGGATATTCTTCCTCCATCCAAAACTTTCATTGCCTGGATAAAGCCTTCTCCAACTTTTCCCAACATATTATCTTGATGAACACGGCAATCTTCAAAAATCATTTCTGCCGTTTCTGACAATCGCATTCCTAATTTATTTTCTTTTCTGCCTCCTTTAAATCCTTCAGTTCCTCTTTCAACCACAAATGCAGTCATGCCATGAGAATCACCTTTTTCACCAGTTCTAACCATTACAACAGCAACGTCACTTGAAATACCATGCGTAATCCAATTTTTTGCACCATTAATAATCCAGTGATCACCGTCTTGAACGGCAGTAGTCTTCATATTTCCTGCATCAGAGCCTGTATTAGGTTCAGTCAAGCCCCATGCTCCAATCCATTCAGCAGTGGCTAATTTTGGTAACCATCTTTTCTTTTGCTCATCATTAGCAAATTGCATAATATGTCCAGTACATAATGAGTTATGCGCAGCCATGGATAATCCTATGGAAGGATCAACCTTGGATAATTCCATAATAGCCGTAACGTATTCTTCATAACCAAAACCAGCGCCACCGTATTCCTGAGGAACTAGAACTCCCATCAACCCTAGTCCACCTAATTTTTTCATTACATCAACAGGGAAGTGTTGTTCTTCATCCCACTGATCACGATGAGGTGTAATTTCTTTAGCTCCAAAATCACGCACCATTTGCGCAATCATTTCCTGATTTTCATTCAATCCAAAGTCCATAAATATTGTGTTGTTATTCGTTTCCTGATAGTAATTACAAATATAAAGTAAAATAGCTTATTAACCCAACTAACATTCGTTAGGGAGAAAAGGTTGGGTTTTGAGCCAATTTATTAAGAATAAGGATTAATAGAATTAAAAAACAAGCTTCCAACGAAAAGCCCACCGCCACACCAATTTATAATTTTGAATTTCCGCCAATTTTAAAATTTCTTTCCATTCTTGTTTAGTAAATGCTCGCCATACCGATAGGCAGGCATCGTTTCGCACCATAGGTGATTTGCTGAAAAATTGGGTAATCCACTTTATGGAGTAATACGCAAATTGATGTCGGTGCAAATCATTAATAATTACTTTGTCAGATTGTTCACGGAACTGTTTTAGCAGATGGACTAAATTCTCTTGTGGAAAATGATGAAGGAAAAGAGTGCAGCATATCACATCAAACTTTCTGTTTTTAAAGTTATCAGAAAATATATTTTCAACATGAAATGATATTTCTGGATAGCCTTTGCAATGTTCTTCTGCATAGGAAATCACATTAGGGTTGGCGTCAAAGCCATGCAATTGAACTTTAATATCTTGAACTCTACACCACTTGGCAATTTTCAACAGCATTTCTCCACTCCCACATCCTAAATCGGCTATTTGCCATTCCTTTTGAGGATCTGCTTTGAAGATTTTTTTAACTGCATTTAGCGTGATGGCATTTCCACCCAACCAATGGTTAATGATATCCAATTCTTTTAAGGCACGATAAAGAGAAGGACTGTCATCAGATAAATCATCCATTATTTCCTCTTCTTCCGACCGATAGGATAAATCTACTTTTTTCATGCTTCCACTCGCTCTAATAGCATACTTTCCATGGTTAATCCCGGACCAAAGGCAAAGCTTAATACTTTATCTTTTGACTGAATTTTATCCCACATCTCATCTAAAACAAAAAGCACCGTGGGTGAAGACATATTCCCAAACTCTCTCAAAACCTTATAAGCTGATTCATTAATTTCAGCTGGTAATCCTAAGCCTTTCTCTACTGCTTGCAATATTCTTTTCCCGCCAGGGTGAATTGCAAATTGATTTATATCTTTTAAAGTCAGCTGAAGCTTTTCCATTAGTTCTTCTCCCAATTTAGCAATATTTTGGGCAATGACTTCTGGTACATAGCTGCTTAACCTCATTTCGAAGCCATTATTCCCAATATTCCAGGCCATTTCTTGCTCAGAATTATCCTCCACTACACTTTTAAAAGCTTTCATTTCAAGGGCTTCATCTGTTTTTTCATTGCTGACCACCACAGATGAGGCTCCATCTCCAAATAAAGTATTCGCTAATAAATTATCTTCTGAATAAGTAGATTGGAAATGGATAGTGCATAATTCCACACAGACAATCAAAACCTTAGCATCTTTCTCAGAGCGAGCAATATGATGTGCTGTTTTAAGTGCATTAAAAGCAGCAAAGCAACCCATAAATTGTATGGAAGTACGCTCAATATCGGAATTCAACCCCGCCTTTTTAATTAATTGAATATCGAGCCCAGGTGCAAACATACCCGTACAACTGACGGTGATTAAATGAGTGAATTCTTTAGCTTCATATTTCTCAAAAACTTTCTCCAGACTTTTTTGAGCTAGAGGTAAAGCATGTTTTTCAAATAACTGCATTCTGTCACCTGTCGTAGGCAAAGCTTTACCATTATTCAATTGGGGATAAAATAACCAATCTTTATCATCTGAATATTGATAATCTGGAATTACGGTGTGCCTTTTTTGTATGCCAGACATCCTGAAAATAGCTTTTAACTTTCGGCTATTTTCTTCGTTTAATTGCATGGCTTTCTGCATAAAGCCCGCTATATGGTCTTGAGCAATGTTTATTTCTGGATTCGCAGGAGAAATCAGGTTGATGTATGGCATAGATAGTTCTTGAATCCTTATATTAACCAAAATTTTCAACTTTTGTTCCATGAAAAAAGCTATTCATATCCTTAGACATTTAAGGATCCCTTTTTCTTTCTTCTTATTACCTGTATATATTTTCGCTTTGGGCATCAGCCCAAATATAGGAGAAGATAGAATTATCTTAACATTTATACTTTTACATTTTTTCATCTACCCTGCTAGTAATGCATATAATTCCTACTTCGATAAAGATGAAGGTAGTATTGGTTTGATGAAATCTCCACCTCCAGTTTCCATAGGATTATATTATACCAGTTTGATTTTCGATTTCATCGGTATCGCTTTGGCTTGGCTCATCAGTATGGAGTTTGCTCTTTTGGTTTTTGTTTATGGATTAGCTTCCAAAGCCTACAGTCATCCGGGTGTTCGCCTAAAAAAGTATCCATGGCTGGGCTGGTTAGTTGCTGGTTTTTTCCAAGGAGTATTTACTTTTTATATGGCTTATGTAGGAATCAATGATTTCGGTTGGGAAATAGCTTTAAAATGGAAAGTTATTTTACCTGGCTTATTAACTTCAGCTTTTTTATGGGGCTCTTATCCAATGACACAGATTTACCAACATAAAGAAGATGATAAAAGAGGAGATTATACGCTATCTTTATTATTAGGCATAAGAGGAACCTTTTTGTTTACCTTAGTTACTTTTCTATTAGCTACTTTAGGATTTGAATACTATTTCTTGAATTACCATACTGAAGAAATGGCCATTGCCTTTTTACTTTTCATGGCACCTGCGGTACTTTATTTCCTAATTTGGTTTGCAATAGTTCACCGAGATAAAAAATATGCTAATTTCGGATGGACCATGGGATTGAATCTAATTTCAGCCATCTGCCTAAATGCCTTTTTCATTTATTTCTTTATGATGACTAGCCACTTATATCAGTTGAATTTGTAATTAATGATTTTGGACTGAAATATAATAGCGCTTAAATTTCTCAATTGGAAAATACTATAAAACCTAATTGTAAATTGACACCTAAAAAAGCTTCTGCACCTTCAAATGTAAATTGAATTCCTGGTTGAATTGCCATATCAAAATTTAATCGCTTAAGGAAGTTCCTTTGTAATCCATAAGACAAAATCAAATCAAAAATAGCAGACCCTTTTGGGATGTTTTCTGCATTGGTGATAAATAAGCCTTCATGGTAAACCCTCGCTGAAAAACCGATATAGTTTGCTGAGTTATACTTAGTGTTTTTATCAGATGCTGCTCTCTTGCTCAAGTTATGATAAAACCTTGGCTGTACCGTGATTTGCGGAGTTAGGACATAGTATGGATTTGCTCCATATTTAGCTTGCGCAAAAGTACCTCCACCATAATAGCCCATTAAGCCCACCATATTGTAGAGTGAAATATGTTGCCCTAATTTCTTTTCATATGACACTCCTATTATATTAGGGAAAAATGTTTCCGCTTTTATTAAATTATCATCAACACTAGCTGACTCTCCTTTTACAAGTGCAGATGGTTTGTCTTGAGCTTTCAAAGTAATTACGGTTATCCAAATGAAAGCAAATAGTAGAGCTGAAATTTTCATCATTTCGAAAGATTAATAGTTATTAAAAATTAGGTTCGCATTTCAATGCAAATATCACAAACATTAACTTAATCTTTAGGTGATTTATTAAAAAATTAAACTTATCCCATTTTGTCCGTATAATAGAAGATAACTATAAACACAAAATTATGAACATATTAGTAATCGGAGCCAATGGTAAAATTGGTCAGAAAATAGTCAATAAAATTCATAGCAACTCACCACATGATGCCATTGCGATGGTGAGAAAAGAATCGCAGAAAGACCAGTTTGAAAAAAAGGGAATCAAAACTGTTATAGGAGATTTGGAAGAAGATTTCAGTCATGCTTTTGAAGGTAATAATGCAGTAATTTTTTCTGCAGGAAGTGGTGGTGATACAGGAGATGATAAAACAAAGGCAATTGACCAGCAAGGTGCTATCAAAGCAATTGATTTAGCTGTTCAACATAAATATATTCGCTTTATGATGGTAAGTGCTTTTGGCGCTGATTTCAATCCCTCCGAATGGCCAGAAAAAATGGCAACTTATTACAATGCTAAATCTGCAGCAGATGATTATTTACAGCAAACCGGCTTAAATTATACCATTTTCAAACCGGGAGCATTAACCGATGATGAACCAAAGGGCAAAGTAGATTTTGGTGAAAGAACAGATGAAAGATCTGGTTCTATTCCTCGTTGGGACGTAGCTGATGTGTTGGTAAAATGCCTTGAAGCTGAAAATACTTGTCGTAAATCTTTGGAACTACTGTCTGGGCCTTACAGAATTGAAGAAGCAATAGAAAACGTGAAATAATAGAAGTCTAACTTTTCCAAAGTTTAAGGCTTTGGGAAAGTTTTTTATTTCTCTCAAGAAATCCCGTATAATTTCCTTTTCGTTTCCTTCGTCACGAAAATAAAATTTAGGAATGACCCGTGGTTTTTAGCTTAAAACCTCATGCAAAATTCTTAGGGACTTTATTTCTTTAAAGGAATGACTGTGGATTTGGTAGAAGTGAATCAATATTTTCAGCAATTGCTGTCTTTGCTCCCCGTTGATTTTTAAATTATAGGTTATATCATTTGCCAATAAGTCTTCCAACTTTACTAATTCATCAGGTCTTAATTTTATCTGATGGTAATGTGAAACTTCATCCATAATTTCAACAGCACCTGAGGGTTTGAAGCCTAAGTAAGTAGAAAGCTGAGCTAAAAACTGTAAATGGAAATTAATATAATCTTCCTCTTTTTGATCAAAATAGGTGAGGCTATCGTGAATAAAACCAAACATCATAGAGTTTTCCTCCTCCTCTCCACGTAGAATATGATTTAAAAATTCCGCTAAGAAAATACCAATAGAGGATTTAATGATTTCATAAGGAATCGTTCGATATGGCGGGTTCACTTTAATTTCTGACATGCGGTTGATGCTACTATTAGCTTTTTTATAAACCACCAAATCCAGCAAAGTTAAAGGCTGAAAAATCGCCATTTTATGTTTAGCTTTTGCCTTTCTAACTCCATTTTCGATATAGGATTGTATGCCAAATTTTTCGGTATAAACCTGAATGATCAGTGAGCTTTCACCGTATTTTACATGTCCGAGTACTATGCCTTTGGTTTTATGAAGCATAATTAAGGAAGTATAGCGAATTTGGTTTGATAGGATTCCGAGCCATCGGCATTGATGGAGAAAACCAAATAGACTCCACTTTTAGCTCTAAAGTCTGAATAATTACCTAAATCCCAAGAAAAAGTTCCTCCATTGGCCTTTCCTTTATGGATAAGACTTCCTGCTATGTCTGTAATCATTACTTCATTATTATAGGCTAATCCACGAATCGTTACGGTATTATCAGCTGAAAGTCGGACAGGATTTGGAAAAACCTCCACATTAGTATGGAAAGCCTCTGCGCGGGTAGCATCTGTTCGGTATGAAAGAAGCTGTGTTTCTGAGCTTAAAAAAAGCTCTCCGTTTAAAGGATTCACTACCATTTGGTTAATATCATTATTCACGATCGGACTGTTCGACCTTCTTAGATGCAGAATATTTCTTTCGATGTTTTCATCAAAAAGCCATAAACCATCACGAGTACTCATCCATTTTCTATTTCCTCCATCTATGATAATATGATTTACAGGAACCCCATCAAAAAGAAAAAAGCCTTCAAAAATAGGTTGGGAGGCATCCACATTTTCCCCTTCTAATACCCCTTGAAAGCGGTTGAAAAATGCAACTCCACTTTCTGTAGCTATCCACAGTTGACCACCTAAATCCATCTCTAAATCCTTTATTTGATTATTGGGTAGGTTACCATTTCCTAAAATGGTATTGAGTTTTCTTTCTTCACCGCTTTCAGGATTAAAAACAAATATGCCGGAATTGGTAGCTAAATAATGGTCTCCATTTGGGACTATCAAATAATCATTTATTATAGTATTGGCTACTAAATTCATCTCTATCACATCCTCAGTTTCAGGATTGAATAGCCCGTATAAATTATTCTCTGTTTTTACCAAAGCCCAATAGCTCGCTTGCGGACTTTCTGCCAAACTTACCCATTCAGTAATGATAGAATCTCCTAAATTCAATGAGCTGATATTTTCTGTATCCCAGCTAAATAATCCTTCTGTTTCGCTAAGGAAAATACCGTTTCCTGAAATCAGGTCTAAAGCAACATCCCTAAAAAGTGGTAATTTTTGACCTTCTGAATCTGTTCCTGTAAAAGTCCATCTGCCATTTTCAAAGTATGAAAATCCAACTGTGCTTTTTGCTAAATGAAAAGTGAATTGCTCAATTTGGTGCAGACTTTGAGTTTTTCCTTTTGGTCCTTGAGGACTCAAGCTCTCCATTGCACCGTCTTGATATCGAATTAATCCGGATGTTTCATCCGCCAGGAAAAATTGGTTTCCAAAAAAAATAAAATCATTGATTTGATCAGCCTTTTCAACTGTAAAAGCTGGTTCAAAAGTATTTCCATTAAATTGATAAAGTTGATTGGTGGAAGAAAAATAGAGCTCATCATTCACTACTTTCAATTGCTCAATTGTAGCATCTACTCCATAAATACTTTGCCATTCATTATTTTGAAACTGATAGATACTGTCATTTTCCGCCCAACCGTAAAGATTTCCCTCATAAAAAGCTGTTTTCAACAGTGTTGTTCCTTCATTATAAATTGGGTTTCTATTCCAATTTTGAAAATCTTTTAAATTGATATTACCAGTTAAATTACCAGTTAATAATCCTTCGGCAGTACTTAGGTAAAGTTTTTCATTATCAGTGCTTATTCCGTTAATAATAATTCTTTCTCCATTTTCACCCAAATTCTGAAAAGCATCTATCAATTCATTTTCCTCAACATTATATAAAACCACTCCAAAATCTGTAGCCAAAAAAATGATGTCCTCTACAATTACTGCCCCATTTATTTTCTTATTTTCTCTTAATTCAGATTCGAAAATATCCTGAAAAGTGGTGATATTTAGTTCATCATCCATAATGTCCATCAAACCATCAGCATAGCCAATCAGTAATAAACCATTGACCACTTTCAGCATGCTGATATTGATACTGCTCAAACCATCAGTTGTGCTTAAAGTATTGAGGCTTCCGTCTTCAGTATCAACATAAAAAAGTCCGTTTTTGGTAGCACAAAAAACTTTATTATCAAAAACAGCTGTTTTTTGGGCAGTGGAATAATCTGAATGATTTCTCCAGCTTCCCATAGGAATATCCTGAGCTGAGAGGCTCAGTGAAAAGAAAATAAGTAATAAATAAGAAACTGATTTGAGCATGGTTATTTTAATGCCTTGAATTGTTTTTCAAATATAAGAACTGATAATTAAGATGTTGACCCCCCTAGCCCCCCAAGGGGGAATATGCACGGAAATACTTTCGATTTTTAATTTGATCCTGTATAATGTTAATAAATGTTTGAAATAAAATCTAAATAATAGAGATGAAGTTTATTGTCTACTGCAAATGCAAATCTGTGGAATTTCCCCCTTCGGGGGTTAGGGGGCGTTAAAACACTTCCTACACTTAGGCTCATACTTATCTTTATCGCCTAGCATTACTTTTTGCTTTTCTTCGCTGAGGCGGTAGGAGTAGGAGGCTATCCCTCCACATTTTACGCATATGGCGTGGACTTTAGTCACATATTCTGCTGTTGCCATCAATTCAGGAATGGAACCAAAGGCTTTTCCACTGAAATCCATATCCAAACCTGCTATAATGACTCTTTTGCCTTGATTTGCTAAAGTATTCACGACATTTACAATTTCAGCATCAAAAAATTGTGCTTCATCTATCCCTACTACTTCACAATTTCCTGAGAACAATAAAATATCTTCTGCGAAATCTACCGGGGTAGAGCGGATTTTGGTTTTATCATGGGAAACCACTTCGGATTCATCATATCTAGTATCAATCTTAGGCTTGAAGATTTCAATCTTTTGCTTTGCAATAAGCGCACGATTAAGTCTTCGGATAAGTTCCTCGGTTTTCCCACTAAACATAGAACCACAAATCAGTTCTATCCAACCTTTCCCCTTACAGCTTTATTCTCTTCCTATATGTGGTTCTACAAACATGTTTTTATAATTGCTTTAACCAAAACCTGACAGGTTTTAATACTACTTTTTAATATTCTAAAGTTATTTAAATAATCAATACCTTCTATTACATAAATCTTAAGATCACATAAGCCTGCTAGGTTTGTGATCCTAAATGACTCAGTAATTAATTAATCCTATTATGCTTTTTCTTTCTGAAAGCTGACAGATTTACTGCGCCTAACGCTTCAATCTGAATACTCCATATGCGGAAATTTATTTCGTTCCGCTACTTTTATTTTTATATCTCCCAAAACTACAGCCTGACATGCCAACCTTTCATTATACGCCAACCTTTTCTGATTTCTAAACTTTTCTTCCGCAGAAGTTAATGGTCCTAAGTTCTCCATACCTCTCTCCACTATCATTTTACAAGTGGTACACCTTCCTTTTTTTCCACAAGCATGCATCCAATCGATAAAGTTTTCGTGTATAATCTCTAACGCTCTTTTTTCTGTGCTATTAGTGATTATCTTGCGTTCATAAAGGTTGGATATCTCAATTTCAGGCATAAGAATAAATTGCAAAAAAAGTAAATTAAATAATGGAGAGCAAATTAAATCATCAGGCAATTGATGCTTACAGCAAAGCATTGGCAAAACAACTAAGTCAATCTTTCTTCAGTAATTCATCCCACATCAGCGGAAAGGAAATTTTAGAGCTGAGCCCTAATAAGCAAATCAATTTGATGGTGCTCAAAAACCTTTTCAAAAAATGGAAAAAAGAGAATGCAAAATTGCAAAGCCCTTATTTCGATTATCATAGTGATGAGGTAAAAAAAGCCATGAAGGATTTCATGAATACCCTCTCTCGTCATATTTATGTTAAAAAAGAACATTTCGAACCTATATTAAAGGAATCCATCAAAGATAGCGTTTTGTTGGCTTTCTCTCCCTATGATTTCTATTCTAAGGAAATTAACCAAAGAGATGACAGCCGTTTGCGATTATCTGATTTAAAGGATTTAAAAAAATATATCAAATTCAATGACTTTCTATTGGATGGGTTGATTGAACAATTTGAATCTAATAAAGAAAAAGTAGTTTTTAATGATTCCGCTTTTGAGATGTTCAATGAAATTTGCAGTAATTCTGAAGAACAGCCAGCGGATATTCATCCTCTTTTAGCTGAATTTTCCAAAACTTTGCCTCTTTCGCTTGCAGATATTTATTTGGAAGAGGAAAAAGTGGAAGCTGGCATGCTAAATGACTCTCTTCAAAGCAAGGAAAAGCAAACCTTAGCCGATAAGCTTGCCAAAGGTGGTGGAAAAAGCATAATGAATATGCTGACTCTTAATCAGCGTTTTATGTTTGTCAATGAATTATTCGAAGGCAATCAAAATCAATTCCTATCTGCAGTCGAACAAATTGATGGTATGGACAACTATAAAGAAGCCTCCAGCCATGTCAAAAAATCATTCGCAGACAAATATAATTGGGATATGGAAACAGAAGAAGTACAAGAGTTTATGGAGTTAGTGGAGAAACGGTTTGGTCAATAATTGGCATCTTTATTGTCGTTAGCAATAGAAATTTTTTCTTACTAATTAATAACTTAAACTTATGGGAGTAACATTCGAATATGATAATCAGACCTTTGATGATTTACAGATTCTGAATGAAAACCATGAGGCCTCTGTATTTTCCCTCTTTAATAACACCTTAACAGAAGGAGGAGGTGACTACTTGAAACATCTGATAAAATCTCCTATTACGGATTCAGTGGAACTTGGTAAGCGTATCAAACTAATTCGTTTTTTTATAAATAATCCAGTTAAGTTAGCTATATCTTCAAAACAATTAAAATACATTGAAAAGTATATTAACTTAAATGTAACTGTCTTAAAAAGTAATCCCATTGATTTACTTTATCTTCGTTTCACGGAATGGTTAAGTCCTTCAAATGATTACTACCTTCTAAAAACAGGTTGTGAGAACTTAATTCAGGTCCTACATGAGTTAAATAAGAAACTATCATTTGATGTTATCCCTAAAGAACTCGTAGAAAATACAACAATAATTTTAGAGTTAATTGAGAATCTCAAACATGAACTTAATTCAAACGCAAAGATTTCATGGAAAAAAACAACAAAACTTGACCGAATATTCCGAATAAAGTATTCTAAAAAACTAAGATCCTTATTGGAAGAGATATATTTTATAGATGCATATACTTCAATAGCCTTAACCGCCTCAAATCATTCCTTCGCACTTCCAGAGTATGAGCATTCTTCAAAGCCTGTTTTATTTGCAAAAGAACTCAAACATCCCCTTTTACAAAATGCTGTTTCAAATGATATAGAAATTAGCTTAAAAGAGAACATGTGTTTTTTAACTGGTCCTAATATGGCTGGTAAATCTACGTTTCTAAAATCTATCGGAATAGGTGTTTACCTTGCTCATCTCGGATTTCCTGTACCCGCCAAGGAATTCAAAACTTCCATTTATTCTGGAATCATAACAACTATTAATCTTTCAGACAACCTTAGTATTGGATACAGCCATTTCTACAGTGAAGTACGGAGAGTTAAAGAAGCAGCTAGAACGCTTGCAGATGGTAAGAAAATGTTTGTGATTTTCGATGAACTATTTCGTGGGACAAATGTCAAAGACGCTTTCGAAGCCTCAACCGAAATCATAAAAGGCTTTGCTAAAATTGAAAACTGTACTTTCTTTATGTCAACTCATATTGTAGAAATTGCAGAAGAAATAAAAAATAAATCAACAATTAGTTTTAAATACTTTAATTCTGACCTTAATGATAATACGCTTAAATATTCCTATAAGCTAAAAACGGGGGTATCCAGCGAGCGATTAGGCATGCATATACTAAAAAAAGAAGGGGTCTTTGATCTACTAAAATCGATTACGCCAGTAAAAAAATAAAGCTGTTCAACCCCAACTTTAGGATTGATTTCAATATAATTTTGTGCGATTTCTACCTCGTCAAAACCTGCATCCTATGTGCATCCAGCTTAATCAGCACAAATAGCAAAATGGTAAAAGACCAAAGCGATGAACCACCATAACTAAAGAAAGGAAGTGGAATGCCTGCTACTGGGAAGAGCCCTATTGTCATGCCGATATTAATTCCGAAGTGGAAAAAGAAAATGCCTGCAACCGCATAGCCGTAGATTCTGGCAAAATTGGACTTTTGTCTTTCGGCTACAACAATTATCCTTACCATTAGCACCAAGAATAAAATTATCAATACAAAGCTTCCTGCCCAACCATGTTCTTCTCCTATAGTGCAGAAAATAAAATCTGTGCTTTGCTCTGGTACGAAGTCAAATTTGGTTTGAGTCCCTTCCAAAAAGCCTTTACCAAAAGTACCGCCTGAGCCAATGGCAATCTTCGATTGGGTAACATTCCATCCGTAACCTAAAGGGTCTGCATCTGGGTTGACCAATGCCTTTAAACGGTTTTGTTGGTGTGGCTTGAGCACATCAGAAATAACATAATCCACACTTTGAATTACCCCTATTACTAAAACAGCCACCAAAATAGTTATTCCTATGTTTTTAAGGCGTTTATTGTTTATCACAATAATAATCGTAGCCAGTACTATCACGCCAATTGTTAAATACATTTGGTCCACCAATAAAGTCAAAATGAAAATAATAGCTGCAGACAAGCCTGTTATTACATAAAAAGAGGGAAGCCCTTCTCTATAGTAAACCAAAATAAAACTGATAAAAACCAATGCCGTTCCTGCATCTCCTTGCATAATAATTAAGCCCATAGGCACCAATACAAAAAGAGAAGATTTAATTTGCCCCTTGAATTGATCAAGGCGTACATTATTACTACTGAAATATTTGGCTACAGCCAAGGCGGTAGCGAATTTTGCAAATTCCGAGGGTTGAAGTCTGACAGGTCCAAACACAAACCAGGATTGGTTACCTGCTATTTCAGTTCCTACAATTAAAACTAAGACTAATAAGACCAGAACTATTGCATAAATATAATAGGCAAAGGAATCGAAGAACTTATAATCCAAAATCATGATGGCAATGATGATGACTAAGGAACCTGCGATCCAGATTAATTGCTTACCTGAATTGAGGTCAAAACTGAATATATTTTGTTCTTGCTCCGCATCATAGACCACAGCATAGATATTAAGCCATCCAAGTATAACCAGTATGAAAAACACGGCTATCAACACCCAATCTAGCCTATTCCAAATGCCATCCTGTCTTCTCATAAATTATTCAAATACGCTTTGGTCATTACATAATTTTCTACCCAAGCTCTGTTGGAAGCTACTTCTCCTTTAATATATTTTTCAATTAGCAAGCCTGTTATAGCAGCGGCAACACCACCACCCCAACCAGCATTTTCAACATAAACAGAAATAGCAATTTGGGGATTATCCTTTGGAGCAAAAGCCATAAATGCAGAGTGGTCAAAGCTATTTTTATTTTGCACAGTACCTGTCTTTCCTGCTATTTGGATATCTTTTACCCTGGCAACTCTAGCCGTTCCATCAACGATTTCCCCCATGGCATCCACAACTGTTGTAAAATGAACGGAGTCTATGCCGGTATCTTGTCTATCATACTCTAATTTATAGTAAGAATCAGGAGTATCAATTCCTTTTACCATATGTGGACGAATATAAAACCCTCTATTAGCTAAAATGGAAGCAAAGTTAGCTACTTGCAATGGAGTGGTTAACAATTCACCTTCTCCTATACTTAAGGAATAAATGGTATAGAAATTCCAATGATCTTTTTGATAATAATAATCATAGTAAGTAGGTCCTGGTACCAAGCCTGTGTTTTCATTCGGAATGTCGATTCCTAATTTTCTACCAAAACCAAAATCACTTAAATAATTATTCCAAGTAGTTAAACCCACTCTGGCATCTTTATTCATCCCCTCCACTTTATCTTGCTGAATAATCCTTTTAAATGTTTGATAAAAATATGGATTGCAAGAATATTTAATCGCACCATGCAAATCTTCCTTGGTATGAGATCCGTGGCAATTTATAATACCTCTATTACAAACTATCCGAGTAGAAGGAACTATTACACCTTCTTGTAATGCTATTAAAGATTGTACTAGTTTAAATACAGAACCTGGACGGTATTGTGCCATGATAGGTCTGTTAAAGAGTGGCTTCAAAGTATCCTTGTTCAGCTCTCCAAAATTCTTACTATAATTTCTACCCGCTAAAAGATTAGGATCATAAGAAGGGCTGTTTACAAAAGCCAAAATTTCTCCAGTTGAGGGTTCAATGGCTACTATGCTACCCACTTTATCATCCATCAGATATTCGGCATATTTCTGTAATTCCAAGTCTATGGTTGAAACCAAATTATTTCCAGGTACGGAAAGTGTATCAAATTTTCCATCATTAAAAGATCCTTTTTCAATCCCCCTTACATTAACTAACTTATATTTTACCCCCCTTTTTCCTCTTAGCTCTTCTTCATAAGCTGCTTCAATTCCTGAGATTCCGATAAAGTCTCCTTGTTTATAATAATTGGTAGTGTCTCTTTCCAGTTTTCTTTTGCTAACTTCTCCAATGTATCCCAAACCATTAGCTAAAATTGGTTCTGGATATTTCCGAACAGTACGCGCAACAGGATAAAAGCCCTGGTATTCCACTAAACGGGTTTGAATTTTGGCAAATTCTTCATTGCTTAACTGAGGATAAAAAAGCGATTGCTTGATGTAGGAATATTCTTTAGCCTTTTGAATTTTACTTTGGAATTCCTCTTCGGTAATATCTAATAAATTACAAAAAGCTGTAGTGTCTTGAACTTCAACTTCTTTTGGCACTACCATGATGTCATAAACAGGAGTATTATGAACAATGATTTTGTTATTTCTATCCAAAATTAATCCTCTATAAGGATACTGCACCACCTTATTAATCACATTATTTTCAGCCGCTAGTTTATAGCGGCTATCTAATACCTGAATAGAAAATAACTTCACGAGGAAAACGATTCCTACTACAATGATTAATATTTGAATGATGTATTTCCTGTTTTCTATCATGAAAACCTTCCTTTAGAATAAAATAGATATTGTAGAATTACCAACACCAATACGGTCAATAAAGTGCTCATTAACACTTTAGAAATCACATAAAAAAACATATGAAACCCTCCTGCTTCAATAAAGAAGACCACTGCCAAATGTAAAAATAACAAAGGCAGTGAATAAGCCAGAAACCAAGACAAGCTTAAATCTTTAATTGCAGGACTATCCACGTTTTCATATCCACCTCTTGGCGTAATCGCATTCAACCATATAGGACGTAGGAAGGCAATCAACGTCATAGCCGCCATATGAGTTCCTAAACTATTATAAAATATATCAATGATAAATCCGGTGAAGAAAGCAAAGAGTAAAAGATAGTTACGGGAAATTCCCAAGGGAAGCAAAAGCAAAAAGCCAACATATACAAAACAGAACGCACGATTGTACAACACAAAATTTTGTGCAAACAATATTTGAGATGCCACGAAAAGCACCCATATCAAAATCTGCTTAAAATTATTACTACTGTTCATATTCTGTTTGCAGTTCTTGTTCCAAAGAATCTTTTTCTTGCTTCAGTTTATTTCCGATTACATATACATAATCCAGGTTAAAGAAATCTGCTGAAAGCGCTACTTCTATCTCATAAAAAGTCGCTTCTTCATTTATTTCCACATTCTTAACTGTTCCAAGTTTTACACCTTGCGGAAAAATAGCATCATAGCCTGAGCTTATCACTTCCATTCCTTCTTGCACTTTGATATGCCTTGGCACATACTCCAAAGAAATCTCCGTTGGGTTTTCACCTGACCAATTCGCGGTACATAAAGTTTCGGTTTCGTCTATCAATACTGATATTAACAAACTACTATGAAGAGCTGAATAAGCGGTGGAGAAATTATTGGAAACACTTTTAATTTTTCCCACCACTCCATTTGGATTGATAACACCCATTCCTTCTTCAATCCCATCTTCACTTCCTTTATTTAAAGTAAAATAATTTCTAAATCGGTGTACAGAATTATTCACCACTTTTCCTGTGATAAATTCATATTGACCTGAAAGTTCGAACGGGATTGCAGCTGAATCGGAATCTATTTTAAGACTGTCAACAGCCAAACGATTTCTTAAGCGTTCATTTTCCTCTACTAGATTTTTATTGACCTCAGCCAATTGAAAATAATCCTGAACCGCTTGTTTATTTTCATAAATATTTCCTGCAAATGTGCTGGAGCTATTAAAATAAGACGCGCTTATGTAATCATTATGGTTGATTACCAACCAACCACTGATTACTTCCATTAGCAAAAAGATAAAGAAAGCCCGATACTGATAAATTAACTGAAATAACCTACGCATTTACCTTTAGGTTTACAGGCAAAAAAATAAACTGCTTTAAAAAGGAAAAAGGAATGCCTTTTATAGGATTCCCTTTTCCAAAAATATTTTGTATTGAGTAATGCATTTAACTCATTAAAACTGCTTTGTAATGGTTTAAATTTTTCAACGCAATCCCTGTTCCACGAACTACCGCTCTCAACGGATCATCCGCCACGTGAATTGGAAGTTTAGTTTTAAGTGCCAGTCTTTTGTCAAGTCCTCTTAATAAAGCACCGCCACCTGTTAAATGAATTCCATTGTCATAAATATCGGCAGACAATTCGGGCGGTGAAATCTCCAATGCTTTCAGCACGGCTTCCTCAATTTTGGAAACTGACTTATCAATCGCAAAAGCAATCTCAGAATAAGATACTTTTATTACTTTCGGAATACCCGTCATCAAATCACGTCCACGGATTTCATAATCTTCCGGTCCGTCATCCAATTCAGTTAAAGCTGCCCCGACTTCTATTTTAATTTTTTCCGCAGAACGTTCACCAATTAATAGGTTATGCTGTCTACGCATATAATCTAATATGTCTTTGGTGAAAGTATCACCCGCTACTCTGATGGATTGATCACATACAATTCCTGAAAGAGCAATTACCGCAATTTCCGTTGTACCTCCTCCAATATCTACTACCATGGAACCGATTGGTTGCTCAATGTCAACACCAATACCGATACTCGCGGCTATTGGCTCATGAATCATATAAACTTCTTTGGCTCCTGCGTGTTCAGCAGAATCTCGAACGGCTCTTTTCTCCACCTCCGTAATACCTGAAGGAATACAAATTACCATTCTATGAGAAGAAGGCATGAAGCTTCTTTTTCCACCATCAATCATTTTAATCATCCCACGAATCATATGCTCTGCAGCATGGAAATCTGCAATTACTCCATCCTTCAAAGGACGAATAGTCTTTATGTTTTCGTGAGTTTTCTCATGCATCTGCATGGCTTGGCGCCCAATGGCCAATACTTTGTTAGTAGCTTTATCAATGGCAATGATGGAGGGTTCGTCCACCACTATTTTGTCTTTATGAATAATTAAGGTATTGGCTGTACCCAAATCTATGGCTATGTCACTTGAAAAGAAATCAAATATCCCCATGGATGTTCGTATATATTATTTTAAAAATTATCGCTTTGGAAATTTACAAATTACTTTGATAAATTAAGCGGTTCAACGAAAATATTTCTAGATTTATCTAAAGATTCACTTTTAATGTTTAAAATGTCTTATACCTGTGGGCACCATTCTCATGCCAGGCGCATCACAATAGTCAATGCTGTCCTGGTCTTTGATTGAACCGCCTGGCTGAATCACGGCTGAAATTCCTGCTTCATCTGCTATTTCTACACAGTCTGGAAATGGGAAAAATGCGTCTGAAGCCATAACCGCTCCTTTTAAATCAAAACCAAAAACCTTGGCTTTTTCAATAGCTTGCTTTAAGGCATCTACTCTTGAGGTTTGACCAACGCCACTTGCTAACAACTGACCATTATTAGCTAATACAATAGTGTTAGATTTTGTGTGTTTACAAACCTTGGAAGCAAACAATAATGCTTTTTCCTCCTCAGCACTTGGTGCTTCTTTCGTCACCACTTTCAAGTCTGATTGAGTGTCGGTATGTAAATCCCTGTCTTGTTCAATTACTCCATTTAGCAAACTTTTAAATTGCTTTTTGGTGGAAAGATTCGTTTTCTTTTTTAGTAAAATTCTGTTTTTCTTTCCTTTTAATACTTCTAAAGCTTCCGCAGAAAAATCAGGAGCAATTAATATTTCAAAGAATAAAGAATGCATTTCTTCAGCAGCTTCTTTATCAACTGTTTCATTTGTAATCAAAACGCCACCAAACGCGGAAAGCGTATCTGCTGCAAAAGCTTTTTGGTATGCTTCTTTAACTGAATTACCCAAAGCCATTCCGCAAGCGTTGGTATGCTTCAAAATGGCAAAAGCTGTTTCGCCCTCAAACTCCTCAATTAATGAAACTGCAGCATCAACGTCTACTAAGTTATTATAGGATAATTCTTTACCATTCAATTGGTCAAAAAGTTCTTCTAAATCTCCAAAGAAAACGCCTTCTTGGTGAGGATTTTCTCCATAGCGTAAAGTCTTGTTTTCAGAGATGCTATGCTTAAATCCTTTAATCGAATCTTCCTGATTGAAATAGTTGAAGATAACCGTATCATAATGAGAAGAAACATTAAATGCATGTGCTGCAAAAGATTTTCTATCTTTTAAATCGGTGCTTCCGTCTTTTTCGTCCAGTATTTTTTCCAAATCTGCATATTGATTTTGAGAAGCTACAATCACCACATCTTTGAAGTTTTTAGCTGCAGCTCTTATTAAAGAAATGCCTCCAATATCAATTTTCTCAATAATATCTTGCTCA
The DNA here is from genome assembly GCF_024636815.1 of Marivirga sp. Classification (GTDB taxonomy): domain Bacteria; phylum Bacteroidota; class Bacteroidia; order Cytophagales; family Cyclobacteriaceae; genus Marivirga. The sequence goes on along the minus strand of NZ_JAGXGF010000119.1, from coordinate 1,342 downwards.
CTTGCACCCGAGGCAACTGTTTGTTCGAAAGGATATAAATCTACAATCACTAAATCGATTTCAGGAATATCATATTCTTGCAACTGCGCCTTGTCAGATTCCAAATCTCTTCTTCCTAAAATCCCACCAAAAACTTTAGGGTGCAATGTTTTTACTCTTCCTCCCAAAATAGAAGGGTAGCTTGTTAAGTCTTCAACGGCTGTAACTTCAGCTCCTTGTTCTTCAATGAACTTTTGGGTGCCCCCGGTACTATATATTTTTACACCCTTATCTTTCAAAATTTGAACGATAGGCTCCAAATTATCTTTATGAAAAACTGAAATGAGTGCGGACTGGATTTTTTTAACTGACATTATGCTAAATATTAATTTCTTGCAAAACTAATTGATTTAACCCGAAATATTCATAAAATGCTAATGAATAATGACGATAATGTATTTAAAAATCAGGATTTTAAATACATTATGTCAGGGTTAATCCAGACGATGCCGTCACGTTGTGTCGGCATCGTCTGTCCTTCGGATGAAAAATTTAAATTAATTTTTCAGATTAGCCTTTTTCACCTATGCTTTAAAAACTTTATGCCCTTAGATTTAATATTTTTTCAGATTATAGCCATTTTGCTAATCTTTCAATCCTTAAATGTGTTAAGTGTGTAAAGTGTGTAAAGTGAATTTAATTTTCGCTTATTATTCTAAACCAGTTTGAATGTCATTCTTTGAGCAAATCATAAATAAAATATTTCCTAAAGAGAGAAAAAATGTCATTCTCAGCAATGAAGTTTTGAAAAGGAGTCAACAAGAGTTTGACTCCTATGAGGAATGGCATACTTCGAATGTGAGCAAAGAGATTTTGGATAAAATTTTCAGAGCATACCATTTAAAGAAAACTGATATTAAAGATCCTATTCCTATTGCGCTTTTTGAAAGTGAAAAAGCCAACGGTTTTGCCATAGCCAATTGCAGTAGTTTGCTGGACTCAGATTACAAAATGCTATTGGAGCACTTCAAAAAGCAAATTTTATCAATAGGCTATCGTCAGTCAGGATCCAATAGAAAAGTTACAGCTGAAGAAGACCGAGTTATTACCAAGGAATTCTATTATTTGAAACCACCTATACAAATGGACCCGCCCATTGAACAAAGGTATGGGAACATCAGCCTGGAGCTTATTCTTTATGATGATAAACCGCATTATTTAAAACTAATGGCTAGTGTTTATCCTGATAGATTGTATTCAGAGCCCGAAAGTTTTTCGGATTTGGTGGAGACGCTTTTTGAGAGGGGGGAGTGAGTTGAGATTGCTTTCTTTTTACTACCATTTAATACCCCTACAATCTCTT
>NZ_JAGXGF010000118.1 GCF_024636815.1 Marivirga sp. | reverse complement strand
TAACCTGAGTTCGACTCTTATTTGTAAATTCAGATTTTCATATAATTCAATAGACAAGACGTCTTTTAGAAGATATAGCGGGCTATATCGAGGGAAGACAACGCAGTATATTGGATTATATGGAAAGGCTTTTCCTATCCCACCTGTAAACAGCGATTTTCTTCCTAAAAATTCCTTACAATAGCCCGCTATTGCTTCAGAATTTTTAGTTGAAACTCACTATTTACAGGCGTTCTGAATCCTAAATTAGAATTGAACTCAGGTTACTATATAAATAGATTTGGCTGCTTACGGCTAGGCTTATCATTAAAACCCACCCCTGATTTGTCTGAGACAAATCAGCCCCTCTCTTTTACAAAGAGAGGGGAGGCACTTAGTGTAGATAATAAAATTTAGAATGATTACTTCCATTATTCCCTTCTCTTTTTGAAGAGAAGGGTGGTCGGCCAGCTAGCGGACTACGCTTCAATGCAGTGCCATTGCCGCCTTTTTGTCCTCCCACCCGCTCGCTCCGAGCAAATATTATTTGGTCTAGAAATTTCGGAGTATTTATCAAGAGCACCCTATTTAATGCTCTACCACAGAAATAAATTAAATATTAATTAAGATTTCTTAGGCACTAATTTCTTAATTGTTAAGCCTTGAACTAATATTGAGAACACTACTACCGAATAAGTAGCGGACAGAATTATATTTTTAGCTTCAAAATCATCAGGTATTGAAAGTGCTAATGCAACTGAAATACCTCCACGTAATCCACCCCAAGTCAGAATGGCTAAAGTATTTTTTTCAAAAGACCTGAGTAGCTGCATGATCTTAACGGGAATACCAACTCCAACTAAACGTGCAAACAATACGATCACGATTGCACACAAACCAATAAGGAAATAATCAGGATGATATTCTTTTGATATGACAATAATTTCAAGACCTATTAAAATAAATAAAATAGCATTAAGTGCTTCGTCTACTAAGTGCCAGAATTTATATACATAATCTCCTGTGGCTTTCTTAGAATCAGCTGCATGTCCTTCCTTGCTAAGGAATAAGCCTAAAACCACAACTGCTAGCGGCCCTGAAATATGGAGAAATTCAGCAGCTCGATAAGAAACCATAACTAAAGATAATGTTACCAACACCTCTAATTCAACATGCGCATTATCTATAATTTCCAGTAATTTCAAACCGAAGAAACCAAAAATAGCACCTAAAAGGATTCCTCCCCCAACTTCTACTCCAAATAGACCTAATGTACTTCCAATACTAAAATTCTCTACTCCTGTTTGTGCTAAACCTAATATGGTTAAAAAGGTCACTACTCCGATACCGTCATTGAATAGTGATTCACCCGCAATTTTAATTTCTAATTTCTTAGATACTTTAGCTTCTGAGAGTAAAGCTAAAACAGCAATTGGATCTGTAGGTGAAATTAATGCACCAAATAATAGGCAATAAATTAAATCAATCTCGTATCCAAAAAACGTAAATACATAGAACATTAAAAAGCCTACTATAAACGTAGAAATTAAAACCCCTACAGTTGCAAAAATTAAAATGGGCCAACGTTCCTCTTTTAATTTTTTAACATTGATAGATAAGGCTCCAGCAAACAATAAGAAACTTAACATTACATCCAGCAGAACTTCTTTAAAATCAAACTCTGAGACTATCGAAATAGCTAAATCAGTGATCTCAGGGAATACATAGCCCGATAAAAGAATTAAAACTGACAATACCAATGCGATTATCATTAGACCAATAGTCGATGGCAGCTTTAAATAATTGACATTAATAAAGGTGAAAACCGCTGCTAGGAAAATGAGCAGTGTGATAAGATCCAATACTCCCATTATGCTAATTGATTTTAATTACTTAATATTTTAAAAGTTTAAAATAAGAATTAAAATCAATTAATACATAAGAAGTATTATTATTTAGTCGAAAAACACAAATAATAATTATGAATAGGTTTAAAAGACTCAGATAATTAAATATATAATTACCAGTATAGGTGAGCTTGATAAATAATTTATAGATTTTTATCTTCCAAATGCTTCCACATTGTAATCTAGTTTAGTACCATACATTGGAAAGGTAATTTTTAATAGACCATAAAACCCTCTTTTCTCCAAACCAGGTCTCATGCCTATTTCAGCACCATATCCCCAACCTAGAGTTCGGTTAAAATGACCATCAATTCCAATTCTTCCACCAAACATGAAAGTATTAATCGCTGAAGCATCGTACTCAAAAAATTGTGTCGCCCCTGTTGGCTGGTGAAAGAAATTTTCTACAGTTACCATTGGGAAAATAAACAGATCCATAAAAGTAGAAAACACATGGTCATCCACTAATTCTTCATAAGTTTTATCAGGTTTTGCAGCAAAGTTTTTAATCCAGGTAAACCCTCCACCTACTGAGACACCTGCACCTAAAACATTACCAAAAACTGGGCCTTCTGTTTCACTTGTTATAGAATTAGGAGAACCTTCAGTCTCCCCCACAGGATTAACCGTTACACCCTGCGAAGCGATTGCTCTACTTAATTCAGAAGTAGTTTCATAATAAACACCTCCTAATCGAGCAAATAATATTTCTCTTCTCTTATTAGGTATTGGAGCTCTCTGAGGTACTTTTGCTGCCCATTCTGCACCTTGATAATTTTTAGAATATAATGGAATCAAGCTTTCCGACTCTTGTTCTTTATCCCATATATGGTAGGATGCACTAGCTTCAGCAAAGAAATAAGTTCGGGATCTTGATTGAGGATCGAATCCATTTTTCTGAGCTGCATTTCTTGCGAAATCACTCCCAATAAAATAAGGTGTTCTGGCATGAGCTTTGAAATGCATCTTATCTTTTAAATAATAAGTAGCATCTACTCCAAAACCAGAAGTGATATTAGTTACATGGATATCACCATAAGCAGGCGTAATACCAATAAATAATTTATTAATATCATAAGGATCGTTATACATTTCCTCGTATGTAACTGTTTTATTTTCACTTCTTTTTCTAAACTGAGCATCCGCAGTAAATACGAAAGAATACGAAATCAATATGATGAGAATGAGTCTTACTATCTTCACTATAATTCTATTTTTTACAGCTGTAAATATAATAATAAATTAGGACTACAATAAATGTAGTCTCTAAATGAGAAAAATCCTTATTAAATTAAGGAAAAATAGTAAATAATTTCTCAGAAACCGTTTATTACAACAGGTTTTTCAAAACTTTTTCGTGTGACTTTACGATATGATCTAAATCTTCAGCAGATAAAGAAGTCGATAAAAACCATGATTCAAACTGAGCTGGAGGCAAATATACTCCTTCATTTAGCATCCCCTGAAAATACTTTCCAAACATTTCAGTATCACAACTTTTCGCACCCTCAAAATCATTTACTGCTTGATCTGTAAAGAAAATACTAATCATTGAACCTAATTGGTTAATTGTATAATTTTTACCTAGAGCATTATTGACCTTTGCTAATTCCTTTGCCAAAAATTGACCTGATGCCCCAATTTGTTCATAAACCTCCTCATGGTCATTCAAATAATGTAGCATCGTTAATCCAGCAGACATAGCTATAGGGTTTCCTGAAAGCGTTCCAGCTTGATAAACCGGGCCTTGAGGTGATACATAATCCATGATTTCCTTTTTACCTCCATAAGCGCCCACTGGCATTCCACCACCAATTATTTTACCAAGAGTAGTGATATCAGGCTTTACTCCATAAATTCCTTGAGCACCAGCTTTAGACAATCTAAAGCCTGTCATTACTTCATCAAAAATCAATACGATCCCGTCCTGATCACATATATCTCTAAGTCCTTGAAGATATCCTTTTTTAGGAATTACACATCCCATATTTCCAGCAACAGGCTCAACTATCAATGCAGCAATTTTACCTTTATTTTGCTCTACTATATTCTTAACTGCATCTAAATCATTAAAAGGAGCTGTTAATGTATCTTTTGCAGTGCCTTTTGTTACACCTGGAGAATTTGGAGTTCCCATAGTTGCTGCACCACTTCCCGCTGCAATTAAAAAACTATCGCCATGACCATGGTAGCATCCCTCAAATTTTAATATTTTATCTCTACCGGTAAATCCTCTTGCAAGTCTCACGGCCGACATGGTAGCTTCAGTCCCTGAATTCACCATACGGACTTTCTCAATGGAAGGAACCATATAAGTAATTAATTCAGCAATCTCAATTTCTTTTGCAGTAGGTGCTCCAAAAGAAAGAGAATTTTTTAATGCATCAGCTACGGCTGCTTCAATTGCTTCATTTCCATGTCCTAATATCATTGGACCCCAAGAGTTGATAAGGTCAATATATCTATTATCATCCTCATCATACATATAGGCTCCTTTTGCGCTTTTAACAAAAATAGGATCGCCACCTACAGCTTTAAACGCCCTTACTGGAGAGTTTACTCCACCAGGTATAAAATTTTGTGCTTTAGAAAATAATGATTTGCTTTTGGACTTGTCCAGCATAAATTATTGATTTTTAATATTTTTAAATTAGTCAGTAAAAACTGATGGTTTTTCTTCTATATACTCATAATTTAACATCCTCAACTCCAACCCCTCCATTTTCATGATAGGAACCACTTGGTTATCATTAGCATTGGTATAATCAAAACCAAAATAAAGATGACCTGCTTGAAAGCTTTCATTGTAAAGCCCATATTGAAAATAATTACCGAATTCAATAAGCTGTTCACCAAAAAACCACATGGTTTCGTATCCATCATAACTATATTGTGTAGGTAATTTGTTATAATCTTTTCTGTAATTTTCCTTAAATTCAGCTACTTGATGAGAGCTAAAATCAAAATAATTTTGGCCTATCATAATGACACCCATCCGTTGTAATTGATCAAAGGAAATTTGATTGAAATCCAGCCATTCATCATATCCTAAAATAGGGATACCATCTCTTCTTGTATCAAGCCCGCTCAAGATATTTGATACCAAAAGATTATCTGAAGAAGCTACCATGATATGCCCTATGGTATCTCTTGACATAATCAGTGAATCTTCTTCCCCTACTCTTACTTTAACTGTATTGCTTATATAAACTTTACCTGAATTATAAACAGTATCAGGATCATAAACCTCCGTAAGAGATCTTAGTATTTCTGTACTTGCAACGGCCGATTTCGAACCTGCCATCCAGGTAATATTAAAGGAGTCTGCCTCTAATATTCTTTTATAGGTATATGCAAATATGGAATCTTGTGATTTACTACCATAAAAGATAGTAGCATTTTTATTTTCCATGTTATCGATAGCAAAACGAGCTGCCGTCTTTGCCCGAGTTTCAGGTGTGGATTTCATCAAAAAAGAATATGGATTTGCAGCAATCGTCTCTGAATTTGTAGACAATGGGTTTACCATATTAATTTTAAATTTATAAGAATAAGCACGAACCATCTCTGCAGGAACAGGATACAATGGGCCAATTATCATATCCATCTCTAATAATTCTCCGCTTTCTAAAATTTCAGCAGTTTTAAGGCTGTCGCGATAGGTATCATAAGCAAAAAGCTTAATTTTCTTGCTGTCTTGATTCAACTCATTTACAGCAACTTTAATGCCTTGATAAATATCTAAAACAAATTGATTTCCTTTATTACCTTTTGAGGTTGACAGGTCATCCGCCATAAATGGCAATAAGACTGCTACTCTGTATTGATCCTTTTTTTCAGTTACGCTTTTATCTACAAAATCATAACTAGCTCGATTTAGATCAAATGAATCAATTAAAAACTCCATTAATTCAACTTGCCTATCAACCATAGGCTGCTGATTGATTTTCATGGCCAAATATTTGGCCAATACTTCATCATAAGGATTGAGCTCCATGGCTTTCTGTAACAAAGGGATACTATCATAAGAACCCAAAGTAGCTTTTTTAATTTCTGTAGCTATTCCTTTTAATTCATCCTTCTTGGTACTATTTAATAGGTTTAAACCTTTGGTCAAACTTCCTTCCTGCATTAACATTTTACCATACCAAAGATTAACCTCATCTATTTTTTCCCATTCAGGATGAGTAGTTCTTATATTCGCTAATACTTCCATGGCTCTCTCCTTATTACCCGTCTCATAGGCAGAAAGAGCATAAAAATAGGACCCATATAAGTAAAAAGGACTGCTGTCATCTGAATCCAATAAATTCTTGAAATGATTTTGAGCCCTTTGATAGTCACCTGACCTAAAATAATTCTTGCCTGATAAATATTCTGATTGATAGTCTATTTGAGCACTAAGTTGAAAAGCACTCAAAAATAAAATCACTCCAAAAATTATTATTGGTTTTAATCGCATGATCTATTTATTAAATTTATTAATTAAGCATTAAAATGAAGTTCAAATTCAATTACTCCCATTCGATAGTAGCTGGTGGCTTTGAGCTGATATCATAAACTACTCTATTTACACCTTTTACTTTATTGATAATCTCATTGGACACATCGCTTAAGAAATCATAAGGCAAATGCACCCAATCTGCTGTCATTCCATCCACACTGGCTACCGCTCTAAGAGCAACTACTTTTTCATAAGTTCTTTCATCTCCCATAACTCCAACGGATTGAATCGGTAAAAGAATGGAACCTGCTTGCCAAACTTGGTCATAAAGTCCTCTTTCCTTCATCATTCCAATAAAAATTGAATCTACTTCTTGAATGATATGGACTTTTTCTGGAGTTACATCACCTAAAATCCTGATACCTAAACCAGGGCCAGGAAATGGATGTCTTCCCAAAATCTTATGATCTATTTCCAAAGCCTTCCCTACTGAACGAACACCATCTTTAAATAGTGTTTTTAGCGGTTCTACCACTTTCAAATTCATTTTTTCAGGTAAGCCTCCCACATTATGATGGGACTTAATAGTGGCCGATGGACCTTTAACTGAAACGGATTCAATTATATCAGGATAAATTGTTCCTTGTGCCAGCCATTTAACATCCTTTATGGCTTTTGCTTCCTGATCAAACACTTCAATAAAAGTTTTGCCAATAGCCTTTCTCTTTCCTTCCGGATCTGAAATTCCTGCCAAAGCTTTGTAGAATTGATCTTTAGCATCTACTCCTTTAACGTTGAGCCCCATATGTTTGTAGGAATCCAATACTTCCTCAAATTCATTTTTTCTGAGCAAGCCGTTATCTACAAATATACAATACAGATTTTTACCTATGGCATGATGAATCAGCATGGCAGCAACAGAAGAATCTACCCCTCCTGAAAGTCCTAAAACTACCTTATCGCTACCTAATTGTTCTTTAAGTTCCGCAATAGTTATATCTGCAAAAATTTCAGAAGTCCAGTCCTGGGCGCAACCACAAATTTTTACTAAGAAATTCTCTAATAATTGCTTACCCTCCAAAGTATGTGTTACTTCTGGATGAAATTGAATACCATAAGTTGGTTCATTTTCTAATTCAAAAGCAGCTACCTCAACAGAAGGAGTACTTGCAATAATTTTAAATCCTTCAGGCAAAGTCTTAATGGTATCTCCATGGGACATCCAAACTTGTGAGCCTTTGGTTAAATTTTTCAGCAAATCATTATCTTGATCGAAGCTAGTTAATTTTGCACGTCCGTATTCTCTGATTTCTGAAGGTAATACTTCTCCTCCATTATTTTGAGCTAAATATTGAGCTCCATAGCAAACTCCTAAAAGTGGGACTTTACCTCTATATTTCGTTAAATCAATTTTTGGTGAATCTTCGTCCCTCACTGAACAAGGGCTTCCAGAAAGTATAACTCCTTTTATATCTGGCGTTAATTCAGGGGCATCATAAAAGGGATGAATTTCACAATAAACATTGAGTTCTCGCACTCTACGGGCAATGAGTTGGGTGTATTGAGACCCAAAATCAAGAATAATAATTTGCTCTGTCATGGTGCAAAAATAATAGGATGAATCTGTTAAGCATAGAAAAAAGTAAGATAGCTTTTAATTAACTTATTTTCAATGCGTTACAAACGAATATTTATTATAAAAAGCTTGTTTTTGGTTCAAAATACCTCATAACTACGAGAAGGTCCTCTTTGGTCAACTAAAAATTCGGAATCCCCAAACCAAAATATCATCAACTTGCTCACTATTTCCGGTCCATTCTTCAATGGTTTCTCTAATGATTATTCCTTGGGTCTCCATTTTTTTCATATGGATGGTGGATAGTAATTCTCTAAAATTTCTAATCATAAATTTCTTATCCCTCTTACCCCCAAACTGGTCGATATATCCATCAGAAAATAAATAAAAACAAGTATCTCCTACCAAATTGATTTCATGGGTATCAAAGTCTTTAACATTCTTCTTTTCATCAAGACCGATAGTGGTTTTATTACCTTTAATTTGATATAACTGTTTGTTCTGTATATAAATTAACGAATGGTTAGCACCAGAAAAATGTACTTTATTTTTCTTTTTATCCCACACACAAATTGAAACATCCATGCCATCCCTATTATCGCTGTGCTCCTGCCTTAAGATATGAATAACACTCAATTTCAATTGCTTTAAGATTTCAGATGGCTCGCTTACTCCTTTAAAATTTACGATATGGTTGAACATATCATGACCAATAAAACTCATAAAAGCACCCGGAATTCCATGTCCTGTACAATCGGCCACAGCCACTACTACTTTATCCTCGAATTCACTAAACCAGTAAAAATCACCACTAACGATATCTTTTGGTTTATAATAGACGAAAAAATCTTCCAGTTCCTTTCTAATTCTATGAGGAAAGGGCAATAAGGCAGTTTGAATTCGTTTGGCATAATTTATACTATCCGTGATATTCTTATTTTTGTTTTCAATTAAATGATTTTTTTGAATCACATCAGAATTTATAGACTTCAATGTTTCAGCCTGAGTTTCTATCTCCTCTCTTTGCTGGCCAATTTCTTCATTTTGAATTTTTAGTTGATTATTGGCTTTTTGTTTTTGATTTTTAGCTCTGAAAGTAATAATGGCAAAAACGATCAAAATTACTAATACGCTCCCTATTGCTACATTAAGAATTCGTTGTTGAGCAATCTGTTTCTGTTTGAGCTCTTTATCTATTCTTAAAATTTCGTTTTCCTGCTCTTTATTCTCAGATTCATAAATGATTCTTAAGTTGGCTATCTGTTTTTGCTTATCCTCATCCATTAATTGATTTTCATAAAAATAAGCTGAATCTTTATACTGGTAAGCTAGTTGGAAAGTCCCTTTATTATAAAAGATTTTAGAAAGGTTTTCAAAGGTTCTAATTTTCCACTGCAGAGAATTGATTTGTCTGGCCATCTCTAAAGCCGTTTTCGCATTTTCTTCAGCTAATCCTAAGCTATTGTTTTTTATATAAATTTTAACCAAAAAATTTATATACTCAACCGCCCCTAAATAATCCTGATCCTCAATTAAATATTCTAAAGCTTGTTTTGTAAGCTCAATTGCTTTTTCTCGATTACCAAGTTGATGATTTACCTTACCCTGAACACCTAATGCGTAAGCCATTCCATTTATATCGCCAAGTTGATCGAAGATTTCATAGGCTTCTTTTTCTAACTTTAAAGCTTTTTCATTTTCTTCTGTTGCCTGGTAAACCTCTCCTATATTGAGTTTATAAACAGCAGTACTCATAGCATATTCAGAAGAATCTATTAAGCTCAAAGCTTTACTATAATAGCGTTTTGCATTTGTGTAATCTTCTTGGTTAAAATACAAAATCCCTAAACTATTAGACGTATTGGCCACCCCTTTCGAATTTCCAAGCAACTCATAGTTTCTTAATGACTCAAGTAAATTAGAAATGGATTTTTCATAATCTCCCAATACTGTATAAACAGCCCCTAAAACATGTAAGGCAGATGCCCTGTCAGAATAATTATCGTTTTTCTCAGCAATTTTTAATGCATGATTTGCATATTTTAATGCTTCATCAGGTTTTAAAGACCTATAGGATATGGCTAAATCTAGGTAAATCTTTACTTTTATACTGTCGTTTGAATTTTCAGCCACATTTAGCAAACTATCTACTTCCGATATTTGTGCAGATAATGGAAGACAATAAGCCAGAGTTATAATTAATAGAAAAATATTTTTCATTTTATCTGCTGTTCCTGATGCCTCTTTAGATGCTCGGTTTAAAAACTGAATACATGACAAATATTGAATTAAGGCTTTCTCCCTCTTTCAAGAATTTCTCATTATATTTCGAATTGATTAAGATCAACCAAATCCGAACTGAAAATAATCTATAATTTAAATGATTACAAAATATAATTTTATCATTTTCAATAATCATGGAACAATCCTTTAAAAACTTTATATTCTTATTTTTAGCAGTTATAACTATTAGCATGACTGCTACAGAATTAGCATTTTCTCAGGATAATATCGATAAAAAAACGATAGATTTAGATACTGCACTTTACGAAACCGATAAAAACTCGCTCTTTCCACTTCCAGTAGTTTATTATACTCCTGAATCTGGTTTGTTTTATGGCGCCAGTATTTTATATAATTTTTTTACAAATAGAAAAAAACCAATTAATGCTAGCCAAATACAATTAGCAGCTGGCTACACTACCAAACAGCAAACCTTAATATTTTTGCCATTTCAGATATTTTGGGATCAGAACAAATGGAGAAGTATAGGCGAACTAGGATATTATAATTATGCATATCCTTTCTATGGAATAGGAAATAATGGTCAGCAGGATGTTTATTCGACCTACCGAGCCAGTTTTCCCCGAGTACGCGTATTTTTATTAAAAGAAACTGCACCTAATTTATTTGTAGGTGGACGCTATTGGTTTGAGAATTATGATATCATTGAATGGGACAATACAGGAAGTTTTCAGCAAGAAGATTTTTCTGGTGGAACCTATAATAGAACCAGTGGATTAGGGCCTGCGATGATTTATGATACCAGAGATGCAGTTTATTACCCTAGAAACGGTCATTATCTGGAAAGTTTTGTTGAATTCAATCATCAATACACGGGAAGCACCCATAATTATACAGCCATCTCATTTGATTATGCCTACTATTATTCTCCGGCAGATAAAACGGTTTTAGCAGCAAATGCTTTTTCATGGTCGAATGTTGGTGATGTTCCTTTCAACAGATTGGCACAATTAGGTGGAAATAAAAAAATGAGAGGCTATTTTCAAGGCTATTTTCAAGACAACAATTTATTACTAGGGCAATTAGAAGTAAGGCAAGAGCTTTTCTGGAGAATTGGAGTGGCAGCTTTTGGTTCAGCAGGACAAACAGCCAACACTTGGGGAGATTATGGCATGAGCCGATGGAATTATGCTGCAGGTGCGGGCTTAAGATTCACTTTCGATACCAAGAAACACATAAATGTGAGACTTGATTATGCTGTGGGGAAAGATAGTAATGGGTTCTATATTGCTTTTAATGAGGCTTTTTAACTTAAAGGATACATTTTTCAACGGTTTGAGTTTACGAAAAGTAACGGACAAGAAAACATAAACCTTTCCGAGTAGCCACATTGTTTATAAAAATACAAAAAACTTTGCGTTTAAGCCTTTGGAAGCTATTTTTATTGACGCTGTTGAACGAATCCGCCTAAGGGCGGAAGCCTGTCATTTTGCTCAGACTTCCGTAACTTAGGTTGAGTATTCATTCATTAAATTCTAAGTTATGAAAAAAAAGTAATACCCTGATTGAAAAAGCCTGTCAAAATGTGCCGG
>NZ_JAGXGF010000011.1 GCF_024636815.1 Marivirga sp. | reverse complement strand
TCAGTAGGTCTTAAAACCTGTCAGGTTTCATTATGATATTAATGTTGATTTTAAAGAAAAAACTACACATCTATATTAGTCGTAAACCTGACAGGTTTATTTAGAGCTCTACTAAAATTGTGCTTCTTCTGTTGAGCCTTTCAGTGCTGTGGTAGAAGATTTGCCTTGTGTAACTGCATTTTGAACTGCATCAAAATATCCTGTTCCCACAAAAGCTTGGTGTTTTACCGCTTTGAAACCTTGTTTCTGTAAGGCAAATTCTCTTTGTTGCAATTCAGAATAACCAGCCATTCCTTTGTTTTTATAAGCTGTAGCCAATTCAAACATAGCTGTATTCAATGCATGGAAACCAGCAAGTGTGATGAACTGGAATTTATATCCCATTTCAGCTAATTTTTCTCTATACTCCAACATTTCACTTTCTGTTAATTTAGCTGCCCAATTGAATGATGGTGAACAATTGTAAGCCAGCATTTTGTTTGGGTATTTTTCTTTTAAGGCTTGCGCAAACTCTCTTGCTTCTCCCAAATCAGGATTGGAAGTTTCGCACCAAACTAAATCAGCATATGGAGCATAAGCTAGTCCTCTGTTGATGGCTTGTTCTAATCCATTTTTCACACCAAAGAATCCTTCAGCAGATCTTTCCCCAGTTAAAAATTGACGGTCTCTTTCATCCACATCTGAAGTTAATAAATTAGCTGCATCAGCATCAGTTCTCGCAATGATTATAGTTGGTACGCCCATTACATCGGTTGCTAATCTTGCTGAGATTAGTTTGTTTATAGCTTCCTGAGTAGGAACTAAAACCTTTCCTCCAAGGTGTCCACATTTTTTGGCTGATGATAACTGATCTTCAAAATGAACTCCCGCTGCTCCAGCTTCAATCATACCTTTCATTAATTCAAAAGCATTTAAGTTGCCACCAAATCCTGCTTCAGCATCGGCTACTATAGGTGCCATCCAGTGAACATCACCTTCTCCGCTTACAGATTGAATTTGATCAGCTCTTAGTAAAGCATTGTTGATTCGCTTCACCACATTAGGTACGCTGTCAGCAGGATATAAACTCTGATCAGGATACATTTGTCCCGCAAGGTTGGCATCTGCAGCCACTTGCCATCCACTTAAGTAAATGGCTTTTAAACCAGCTTGAACTTCTTGTATAGCTTGATTTCCTGTCAATGCTCCTAAACCGGAAACAAATTCTTCTGTTTTTAACAAATCCCACAATCTTTCAGCGCCTAATCGGGCTAAGCTGTGGTCGATTTTTACGGTTCCGGCTAATTTTACTACTTCTTCAGCAGTGTAAGTGCGTTCTACATCTTTCCATCTTGGGTTAGTGTCCCAATCCGTAACTATTTGATTGATTTTTTCTTGAGTATTCATGTCGTTTCAGTTTATAGTATGATTTAAAATTGATTTATAAATGTGGGTATGCTTTCAGGGTAAGGAAGTCTTCAAAATCCTCGCTCTTCACTAACTTTTTCAGTAAATCCCGAGCAATAGCTAACTTTCCTGTTTCTACTCGTTCTTGTCCTAGCATCTCTTTCACTTTTTCTGTTTCTTCCTCTAACATCATACAGAAAAGTGCTCTGTTAAATATCTTTCCATTTTTAAAGGAGACTTGATGATGATACCATTGCCATAATTGCGCCCGGCTGATTTCTGCTGTGGCCGCATCTTCCATAAGATTATAGATAGCTGCAGCACCTGTGCCTTGCAGCCATGATTCTATATATAATAAGGCAACGTTAATATTCATTCGGACTCCTTTTTCCGTAACCTCTCCATACATCACATTTGGACTGGTTAAGGCAGATGGAGTAGTGGTGAATTCTTCTCTTTTTATGTGTTTTTGATGTGGTTTTTCCCCAATAATTTGATCGAAAACAGCTTCTACTGTTGGAATTAGTGCCGGATGGGCTACCCAACTTCCATCATAGCCCGCTAAAGCTTCTTCTGTCTTGTCATTTTTGACTTTGTCCAGGATCTTTTTATTTTCCTCTTCATCCTTGGTTGGAATGAAAGCAGACATACCGCCAATAGCATGAGCACCTCTTTTATGACAAGTTTTCACCAATAGGTTGGCATAAGCCTTCATAAAGGGAACTTGCATAGTGACTTGATTTCTATCTGGTAAAATGTGATCAGCTCTGTCTCTGAATTTCTTGATAAAACTGAAAATGTAATCCCATCTACCGGCATTAAGTCCGGCCATGTGATCTCTTAATTCATAAATGATTTCTTCCATCTGGAAAGCAGCCGTAATGGTTTCTACTAATACAGTAGATTTGATGGTACCAACAGGTATGCCTAATTCATTTTGAGCAAATATGAATACATCGTTCCATAATCTGGCCTCACACCGGTGTTCCAGTTTAGGTAAGTAGAAATAAGGACCACTTCCGTTTCTAATGAGTTCATGTGCATTGTGGAAAAAGTATAATCCGAAATCAAAAAGTGAAGCTGAAATCTGCTCTCCATTTACTAAAAAGTTTTTCTCTGATAAATGCCATCCTCTGGGTCTTACTTTCAAAACAGCAGTTTTATCATTCAATTTGTAGGATTTGCCATTATCACCAGTAAAATCAATTTGCTTTCTGATGGCATCATATAGATTTTGCTGACCTTCCGTTATGTTTTTCCAAGTGGGACTAGTAGCATCTTCAAAGTCTGCCATAAAAACTTTGGCGCCAGAGTTTAAGGCATTGATGATCATTTTTCTATCCACAGGACCCGTGATTTCTACTTTCCGATCTTGTAAGTCTTTAGGTAAGGAAGCAATTTTCCAATCAGGATCATTGCGGATGTCTTCCGTGGTTTTTGGAAAATCTAATTCTTTTCCTTGTCTGATTTGGTCATAGACTTGTTCTCTTCTGCCTAGAAGTTCAAATCTCTTTTCATTAAACCTTTCATGCAGTTTATTTAAAAATGATATGGCTTCTTCTGTCAATAAGTTAAAGTCTTCGTTTTTCTTTTTAGATTTTTGTAATTGTGCTGATGTAGTTTCCATTTGATTATCAGGTTTTAAGGTGATCGATAGGTCAAATGTAAGTCAGCGAAAATTAAATAACAAGCGAATATTCGCTATTGGATTTTATTCGCTATATTAGCGAATGACTTTAAAAGAAGCAGTAAGTAATTAAGGGTCTGAAAAAAAAATGAAAATAGTTTCTTCGCTTTTTAGGAGAATGATTGAAAACTGAATTTTTGATATAATTTAGGATAAAAGCCAATCACGTTAAGACATATTTCATTAAGAAGTTTTTTCGCTTTAGCGAAAACTCTTTTGTTTTCTTTTGACTCTTCTGTGGTAAAAAAGTAATGTTTGTTAATCTGAATAACCGGTAGCAAATTTCCACCACAACAGAGACAAGAGAACACAAAAGAAAATAACCTTAGTTATTTTTCAGGTTTACAATTAAACATAAGTATTCAAAGCTCGGATTGAAGGAATTAAACTAAAAAGAACTAAAAATGGCTATATCTCAAGAAAATGTAAAACTGATATTTGGTTTAAAAGTAAGACAACTACGCTTGGAAAAAGGATTGTCTTTTGCGCAATTATCGAAACAAACCGGATTATCTGCATCTTATTTAAACGAAATAGAGAAGGGTAAAAAATATCCTAAAATAGAGAAAATCAATAAACTTTCAGAAACACTGGAAGTCAGTTTTGATGATTTGGTTTCTTTGCAATTGAGTAAAAAACTGGCTCCATTAGGAGAATTATTGCAATCAAATCTTTTTAAAGAACTGCCTTTCGAGCTTTTAGGGATCGAGCCCGCTCATTTATTAGACCTTTTAAGTAATGCCCCAGCAAAGCTAGGAGCATTTTTAAGCACCCTTATTGAAATCAGTAGAAATTACGGGCTAAGAGTAGAGAGTTTATATCTTAACATGTTGCGCTCTTTTCAAGAAATGCACGATAATTATTTTGAAGGCATAGAAGAAGCCGTAGAATCTTTTAGAGCTCAATTTTTTAAGGATGTGTCTTTTCCTTATACCTTCCAGCAATTACAGGAAATTCTGAATTCTGAATATAATTATCAGATATTACCTAATGGATTGGAGCATCAGCAGGAATTAAAGCCTTTGCGCTCCATGACGATTCCTGGCGGTTCTCCGCAGTTGTTAATGAATCCAAAATTAACGGAATCCCAAAAGCTTTTTACTATGGCAAAAGAGCTTGGTTATCAAACTTTAAAATTAAGTCCAAGACCATTAACCTCTAGTTGGATTTCCGTCAATTCATTTGAAGAAGTATTGAACAATTATAAAGCCTCTTATTTTGCTTGCGCACTGGCATTACCTGAAAATGCTATAGTTGAAGATTTGAAAAAATTCTTATCTGAACCAAGGTTTAATCCCAATTTGTTATTAGATATATTAGAAAATTATCAATGCACTCCTGAAATGTTGATGCATCGGATGACTAATTTATTACCCAAGGTTTTTGGAATTAAGGAGTTATTTTTTCTACGTTTTAGCACTTCAAACGAAAAAACTTTTAAGCTGACAAAAGAAATGCATCTATCAGGCTTGCATAATCCTCATGGAACAGCATTGGATCAGTCTTATTGTAGAAGGTGGGCATCCATTGAAATATTAAAGGAATTAAGAAATCAAGAAGGGGAAGATCAATATGGAGTTAAGTGCAAAGTACAGCGTAGTCAGTATGTGAATTCAGATAATGAATATCTGATTATTAGCCTGGCTAAGCCGAGTAATAAGAACATAGGCCAAAATAGTAGTGTTTCTATTGGGTTATTGATTAGTCCACTAATGAAGCGCAAGGTAAAATTCCATAATGACCCTGTTATTCCTATTCGAATTGTAAATGAAACCTGCGAAACCTGTCCGCTCTACGATTGTCATGAAAGAGCTGCACCTGCTCATATTTATGAAGAAGCCCAGCAATTGAAAGCCATGAAGAAGGCAGTGGATTTATTGACTAAGCAGTAGTAATAAACTTTCTTAGGTTGATATCAATAGGAAACTTAAAGAGGTAGGTATGATTCTGTAACAAAAGTTACGCCCTTAAAAATTTTATTAATTACTTTTAATGAATAGTAATCACTAAAAATTAATCGTTATGAAAGCTAATATGGGAACTGCTGATAAGACCATTAGAATTTTATTAACCATTACAGTCGGAGTATTATACTACTTTGGAATTATATCTGGAACATTAGCCATTATTTTAGGTATATTGGCTTTAGTATTCGTAATCACAAGCTTTATAAGTTTTTGTCCGCTGTATTTACCTTTTGGGATATCAACGAGAGGTAAATCAGCCAAACAATAATCAAAATAAAAAAAGCGACTCATTTGAGTCGCTTTAAACCAATAAACAATTATGAATCTACTATTATTATAATACTGTAAATGAAACTACTACAACATTTCCGTTGAAAGCTTCAGGAGCATCACCATTATCTGGGAATCCATACTCACCATCAACAGGGTCTTCTACATGTAGCATTGGAAATAAAACATCTCCTGAAGCTACAGTTCCAGCTGAAACATCAACCATCACATCAGTATTGATTCCTGCATTTACAAAAGTCTGACCAATAACCGGTCCTGGAGTACCATCTCCATTATCTTCATGAATTACAATCCATCCATCAACTGCAGCATTTACTTCAGCAATGGTCACCATATCATTTGTTACAACCTGATTTTCTGCAATTACGCCTGGTGCCGAAATTTCAATTGAACTAAATGTTATTGGATTATCAAATCCGTTTGCTCCATCAAATTCATAAGATCCTACTGTACCATTGTCATTATGTAACATAATCCATAATGTTTCACCATCTGTAAGCTCTTCGGTAAATGAAATTTCTACATTTTCTGTAGTACCTGCTTCTAATGCAACGGGTTCTGAAATAATTCCTGGAGCTACAAACGATCCATTTCCATTATCTCTATGAACTACTACCCAGGAAGGTTGGCTAACTGTAATGCTTTCAACAACTACTTGAGTTTGAGAAACAGTTTGATTGTTGGCTACAAATTCACCTGCTGGAGCCTCAATTGTTATGGTCTGTGTCGTAATCGGACCATCAAAGCCATTAGCCCCATCAAATTCATATTCACCTATCACTCCATTTTCAGTGTGGATCATGATGTATATAACATCGCCCCCATTTAATGGATTGTCTTGATTTATATCAATTTGGACATTAGAGTTTGATCCTGATTCCAATTGAACAGGAGTTGAAATAATTCCCGGAACTTCAGGACCATCACCAGCTTCATTACTAGCGTGTACCACTACCCAAGCTGTGGCATCAACTGTTAAATCAGAAACGGTAATTGTATTTCCTTGAACAATTTGATTTTCTGCGGTAATGCTTCCGGTTGGAGCTTGAGTTTCAAAACCTACTACCACTACATTGTCACCGAATACTTCTGGGCCATCACCATTGTCTGGAAAACCATATTCTCCATCAGCCGGGCTCTCAACATGCAACATCGGGAAAAGCATTTCGCCACCTGCGAAAGTAGCATTACCTAAATCTATCATTACATTAGAATTACTACCAGCTTCAACAAAAGTTTGACCTAAAACTGGACCAGGGTTTCCTTCTCCATTATCTTCATGGATTACGATCCAGCCATCAACAGCAGCATTCACTTCTTCCATTACAACCTTGTTTTCACTCACAACCTGATTGCTAACTGTTACACTTGGAGCAGATAGCGTGATTTCACTCATTACGATGTCTCCTGCTTCAGTCGTAATAGGAGCATCTAATCCATTCGCTCCATCAAATTCATATACACCAGCTTCTCCATCATCATTATGAAGCATCACCCAAACGCTTGCACCATCTGAAAGACTAGCAAAATCGTTTAAAGTTACCTCAACATTATTAGCTTCTCCAGCTTCTACTAATACTGGTTCTGAAATGATATCAGGAACCACTGGGCCTCCTTGCTCACTTGCGTGCACAACAATCCAACCATCTTGGTCTAAATTGACATTTGATACAATAATAGTATTTTGAGAAATAGTTTGATCTGAAACAGTCAACATACCAGTAGGCATTTCAGGTTCCATCATTTCTTCTTCGTCATTATTACATGCCGTAAATAATAAACTTGACGCTGCTATTCCTAGCAAGGTGCTCTTCATTAAAGTTTTCAAATTTTGTTTTTTCATCTTCATCATACTTTCTATTTTGATTTCGCTTTGATTTACGCAACAGATTCAAAAGCAGATTTCATGTAGTTTCAATAATTTGTAAGAAACATTATTAAACCTTTTGAATTTAGTAATTAAGTTGCTCATTATTAGAATATTGTGTTGAGATGAAATGTTTTAAATATTTAGTAACCTGAGTTCGACTCTAATTTGTAAATTCAGATTTTCATATAATTCAATAGACAAGGCGTCTTTGAGAAGATATAGCGGGCTATATCGAGGGAAGATAACGCAGTATATTGGATTATATGGAAAAGCTTTTCCTAT
>NZ_JAGXGF010000117.1 GCF_024636815.1 Marivirga sp. | reverse complement strand
GCATAAACCCTAAAATTATACCATTAGCATTGGTGCCAGTCAATCGTATTAAATTTAAAGCAATCCTCCTATGGAGCTGATGCTTTTCCATTGCCAAGGCCAGCATAAACCCACCCATAAAAAGGAAAATGATAGGACTTGCATAAGGAGCAGTTGCATCAGTGAGGTTAAACACTCCTGTGCTTGGAAATAGAACCATGGGCAACAGAGCCGTAGCAAAAATGGGGATAGCCTCAAATATCCACCAAATGATCATCCAATAAGGCAATGGAAAACACATCCCAACCAATTTCAGGAAACCAAAATTGGGGATTGGTCAATTGTATCACCATGAACAATAATGGTCCCAAAATCAATGCTAAATATTTCAATATAGATTTTTGAGGCATATTTACAATTGATTTTCAAGGGGTTTATTCTTCTCAAAATATTTACACATATGAGTGATCTTGCATTCTTCGCATTTTGGTCTTCTCGCAACACAAACATATCTACCATGCAAAATCAACCAATGATGGGCTACATGCACATATTCTGAAGGAATATGTTTAATTAAAGTTTTTTCTACTTCAAGCGGGGTTTTAGCATTATTATTGACCAATCCTAACCTCTTTGACACCCTAAAAACATGTGTATCAACTGCCATGGTGGGTTGATTATAAACAACAGAAGCAATAACATTAGCAGTTTTTCTACCAACGCCTGGCATTTTCTGTAAATCGTCTACTGATTCTGGAACCTCCGAATTGAAGTTTTCCACCAACATTTTAGCCATCCCTAGCAAATGTTTGGTTTTATTGTTCATAAAAGAAATACTCTTGATATAAGGTAGTACCTCATCAAAGTGTGAGTTAGCTAAATGCTCTGGAGTGGGAAAAGCTTCAAAGAGGGCTGGTGTGACTATATTCACCCTTTTATCTGTGCACTGGGCAGATAAAATAACAGCCACAAGCAGTTGGTACGGATTTTCGTAATGTAATTCCGTTTCTGCTTGTGGCTGGTCTTCAGAAAAATATTCTAAAAATGCTTCGTAGCGTTCTTTCCTTGTCATTTGCTAATCCTTTACAGGATGCAAATTAACAGCTTTAGAATAATCTAAAATAGTATTAATGGTTTTTTCTGAAGGGGCCATCATTCCCCCGTCCATTTGCTTTTTCAGCCATAGTAGTTCATGGTATTGCTCAAAGAGCTCCATGTCCTCGCTTAAGGCTTGTTCGATTTGCTGATTTTCATCCAGCTCTGTTTCTTCATAAACATATCGGATTAAATCATCATGAGTAAAAATTGTGGTCATAGGCTATATTATATTGTTGCATCTTTTTCCTCAAATTAATGAGGGCATAGCGCATTCGGCCTAATGCAGTGTTGATGCTAACGCCCGTTTGATCTGAAATTTCCTTAAAACTCATGTCCATATAATGGCGCATGATCAGCACTTGCTTTTGTGCTTCAGGCAATTCCTGTATCAATTTTCTAAGCGATTTATGTACATCTTTCTTCATTTGTGCGTCCTCAAACGTGCCTTCTGCAAATTCGAGGGTTTCGAATACACTATTTCCATCATCCATAACGATGGTAGGGTACCTTTTATTTTTCCTGAACTTATCAATTGCTAAATTATGTGCAATTCTTAAAATCCAGGGCAAAAATTTACCTTCTTCGTTATAACGTCCGGATTTCAAAGTTCGTATAGCCTTAATGAAAACTTCTTGCATTAAATCTTCAGCTACGTACTGATCTTTAACAATCATGTAGATAGTTGTGAAAATTCTTGACTTGTGGCGGTTTACTAGTTCTTCAAACGCTACTTCATTACCATTGATATACTGACCGACTAATTGGCTGTCGTCCAGTTTTGTTTTTTGATTATTCATCTTAAAACACCTTGTTTAGTTTGGTAAAAGTTTATTCTATAGCGTTAAATTTTAGAGGTGAAACATTCTTTTATAGCATCGAAAGTATTCAAATGATTTTAAAACACAAAAATATTTTTCGATTTATTTTATAGTGACAACAGAAATAGAAAAAAGGTTGGAATGCAGATAATAAATTATTTTTAAAGACGTTTAAGTGACATTTTTTTAGCTTTAACTCTAGAATTTTGTTTTTAGTTCGTTTTTTGGTCACATTCAAAAATGGAATGTGTATTTAACCTATTTCTACAAACTTAATCTATTAATCTTTGTTTTATCTTAAATAATAATAGATTTGTACAGTTTAATTGGTATATTTATCGAATAATATGGTAAATCAAGGTGAAATAACACAATTGTTGGTGAAAGTAAATAATGGGGACATTAATGCCTATAATAAAATATTCCCTATAATTTATAGTGAATTACGCCACATAGCTCATAGGATACGTTTTCAATATTTCGGTATAGAAACATTGAACACTACTGCCATTGTGCACGAAGCCTATTTGAAAATAATTAATTCAGAAGCGGACTGGAATAGCCGAGCTCATTTTTATGGAGTCGCAGGAAAAGCCATGCGCCATATTTTATTGAATGCAGCACGTAGAAAAAATGCTATTAAGAGAGGTCGAGATGCGCAACATTTGTGTTTTGAAGAATGGGAAGAAAAAATTAATTTGTCTGATGAATGTTCAGATGAACTTTTGAGATTAGATGAAGTCCTGAATGAACTCGAAAGAAAAGACAGCAAACAAGTAAAAATAGTGGAGTGTAGGTTTTTTGCTAATATGACTATAGAAGAAACAGCAGCAGTACTTGATATATCTCCCTCCACTGTAAAAAGAAATTGGCAAGTAATTAAAGCTTGGATATACAGTCAGATTCAGGCTAGAAAAACGGCTTAAATATAATGGGATATTCGTGGAGTGAATTGGAAGATATTTTCCAAAACGCATTACAAATGCCTGCCTCCGAGCGGGTAAATTATGTCGAAATACATGCAAAAGATGATGAGCGTCTAAAGCAAACAGTGCTTATGATGCTCCGAGATGCCGAAAATGCCGATCAATATTTTGACAAACTTCAAGAAGGCATAGCTGATGGATTTGAAGAGAAAAAGGAGGACATTTATCAGCCTGGAGATATTGTAGATAAATATAAAATTATTAATGCTCTAGGTAGAGGAGGAATGGGGCAGGTCTATTTGGCCGAAAGAAATGATCAGCAATTTGAGCAAAAGGTAGCGATTAAATGCTTCTCTCCTGAGGAGGTAAAACAAAATTTCTTTGAAAATTTCCGGAATGAAAAACAGTTTTTAGCTACCCTTAATCATGCAGCTATAGCTCATATATTAGATGGTGGTGTGACAGATGATGGAATCCATTATATCATTATGGAATATGCAAATGGATTGCCCATTGATGAATATTTAGAGAAACATCATTTGAGTGTTCAGGAAAAACTTCAATTGTTTTTAAAAATATCTGATGCCATCAATTATGCTCATAATCGATTAATTCTGCATTTAGATATTAAGCCATCTAATATATTAGTAAATGAAGAAGGACAAGTAAAGCTCTTAGATTTTGGGATTGCCCAAAAAATGGGTGAACCATTGAAACAGAAATATATTATAGCCTCACCTTTTTATGCTGCCCCCGAGCAGCTAAAGCAAAAACCTGTGAGTGTTGCCACAGATATATTTCAATTGGGCATTCTGTTGCACCTCATATTGTCAAACAAATTTCCTTTTGATAAAGAAAAATTCCCTAATGATTCAAAAAGAGAGTTTGGTTTAGAGCAGAATCTAATTAACAAAGAGTTCTTGTCGATTATTAAAAAATGTTTGAATGAATCTCCTGAGGAACGTTATGTCTCAGTATCTGCATTGGCTCAAGATGTTGAGAATTTTTTACGCTCTAGACCAGTAAATGTTCACAGTCAAAACTGGTCTTACTTTGCCGGTAAATTTATTGAAAGGAATAAAATAAAGATATTGCTTTCTATTCTTCTAATTATATCAATGGGTGTGGGAATTATCTTTTCATCTTATCAGGCAAATAAAGCAAGAGAAAATGAGCTGAAGGCAATTAAGACAAATGAATTTCTTTTAGATATTTTCAAAAATGCAGACCCAAACATAACAGAGGGAAATCTCACAGTTAAGGAGATTTTGGATAATAGTGTAAATAGTATTGAATCAAAATTTGAGGATAAAGAATTTAAGTTAAGCCTTTATGATCGTTTAATTAATATTTATACTAATGTTTATTTATGGAATGATTCTAGAGAATTAGCTGAAGATGTACTCAATAGATATCAAAATATAGATAACTATAGCAAACTTAAAATTATGAGTACGCTGGGAGGTAATTATCGAGAATTATCGGAATACCAGAAAGCTGATTCAATTTTTTCGATTTTAATGCAAAGAATTGATAGGGATGTAAAAGAATTACCCTTAGATTTTAAAATTGAAAACATATTAGCATTTGCTAAATCTCAGCAGATTCAAGGAAATTATGACACTGCGCTTCAAATAATTGATAGAGCTAATGATTTGATTAATAATAAAACTCTGGAAAAGGATAGAGCAGATATTTATAATCATTATGCCTCTGTATATAAAGCCCTCTCCAAATATGATTCAGCGTCATATTATCAGACTAAAGCCATCAATATCCTTAAATTGAACAAAAGTCCAGAACATCAGAATGCCTTGGCCATATATTATAATAATCAAGGTAATCTATACAGAGATATGGCTCAATATGATTCTGCCATCGCTTCATTTGAGCAATCTATTAGTTTAAAAAGAAAAATCGATTCTAAAGCAAATCTTGATGTAGCTATTACTTTAAGTAATTTGGGGGGTACCTATTACAAAAAAAAGAATTATGATAGCGCATCTATTATTTTGAATAGAGCAATAGAGATATTTAGTACTCAACTCAAGCCAGACAACAACTTTATTGTTTCAACTCGATATAGTTTAGCCAACATTTATTACAATCAATTGAAATTTGAAAAGGCATTGTCCGAATATAAGGAGATTTTAAATGCAGATACTACTAATTTTGGTATAGACCATCCTTATGTGGCAGATGATTATATATCAATTTCTAATTGCTACAGAGAATTAGAAGAAACTGATAAGGCTTATGAGTATTTGAAAAAAGCTGAAAGCATTATCGAAGAGAAATTTGATGAAAGTCATCAGAAGACCTCTTACCTTTATAACAAATTTGGAATATTATTCGAAAAACAGGAAAACTACACCATGGCACAGATGTATTTTCAGGAATCTTATAACCTGGCCAATAAATATCTTGGAGAAGACCACCGCTACACCCAAGAGTATAAAAAGGATGTAGAGAGAATATCTAATATCATGAAGGGAGATCTTAATAAAATGTAATGTATTGAATATTCAAACCTAATAAATCAGGTTTTTTTAAACTTTTATCTTAATAACATATTACTTTTAGTATTACTTGAATACTGAATATGAAGGCAATCATTATAGGTGCAGGAATAGGCGGAATAGCCACTTCTATCCGTTTAGCGAAGAAAGGTTATGATGTGGAAGTTTATGAACAAAATAGCTACCCTGGAGGGAAGTTGTCTGTTTTTGAGCAAGATGGTTTTCGTTTTGATGCAGGGCCGTCTCTATTCACCCTTCCTGAAATGGTAGATGATCTGGTGGCACTGCAAAAGGATAATAGCCAAATTAAATTTCCTTATAAAAAACTTGATGAATCTTGTCGTTATTTTTGGGAAGATGGCAAAAAATTAACTGCTTATACCAAGCCTGAAAAATTCGGAGAGGAAGTAGAAAAGGTTTTAGGTGTTCCTGCAGAGGTTATAGTGAATTATATAAAAAAGGCTGAATTTAAATACGAGAAGTCGGCTAAAATATTTTTGGAAAAATCACTTCACAAAACATCCACATTTCTATCTAAAGAGATTCTACCTGCATTATTAAATATATATAAGTTTGATTTGTTTGAAAGTATGAATCAGGTGAATGAGTCACAATTAAAAGACCCTAAGCTGGTTCAGTTATTTAATCGGTTTGCTACCTACAATGGGTCCGACCCATATCAGGCGCCTGGTATATTAACTTCCATTGCCAATCTTGAATTGAACAGAGGTACTTTCTATCCAGAGGCTGGAATGTATCAAATTACGGATACACTTTGCAAAGTAGCGGAAAGTTTAGGAGTAAATTTCCATTTCAATGCAGGAGTTGAAAAAATTGCAGTTGAGAATAAGAGAGCTACAGGTATTTACCAAAATGGCCAAATGATTCCAGCAGATTTGGTGGTGAGCAATATGGATATTTATCCAACATACAAAAGATTATTAGCTGACCAGAAACAACCTGAAGCTATTTTAAATCAGGAAAGAAGTAGTTCCGCTTTGATTTTTTATTGGGGTATTGATAAAGAGTTTAATGAACTCGGGCTACATAATATTTTCTTTAGCGATGATTATAAAAAAGAATTCCAACATATTTTCAAATCCAAAACAATAGCAGCTGATCCCACTATTTATGTAAACATTACTTCAAAGCATACGCAATCAGATGCACCAAAAGGTATGGAAAATTGGTTTGTGATGGTAAATGTACCTTCTAACAGTGGTCAGGATTGGGATCAATTGATTCCCGAGATAAAAACATCAGTATTATCTAAACTAAGTAGAATCTTAGATACAGATATTTTGAATCATATTAAAACAGAAAGTATTTTAGAACCACGTACTATTGAGAGTAAAACTTCTTCTTATCAAGGGGCGCTTTATGGCAGTAGTTCAAATAATCGATATTCGGCATTTTTGAGGCATCCTAACTTTCATCAAAAAATAAAAGCTCTATATTTTTCAGGAGGAAGTGTACATCCAGGAGGAGGAATTCCCTTATGTTTGCTTTCAGCTAAAATTATTGATGACCTAAGTCCGGAAATTTCATGAATTCAGACACTTTCAGCAATATTATCCAAAAGATTAAGTCGAAGCCGGTAATTGGTATAATAGTGATTTCTGCTTTTTATTTTTTCGGTATTTTAGGTATTCTTTCTGATAATAGGGAGTGGTTTATTGAAAAAACAGCCTTTAACTTGACGCTCTCATTTATCATACTTCTATTATATCAAAAAAAGTATAACTGGTCCTTAATTTGGGCTTTTTTGTTTTGTTACTTTATTGGATATACAGCCGAATATTTAGGTGTAAACTTTGGTTTAATATTCGGGGAATATATTTATCCGGATACTCTGGGGCCACAGCTAGGAGGAGTCCCCATAATTATTGGTGTGAATTGGTTTTTGATTACATTTTGTGTTGCTTCCTTAATATTCCCCCTTAAGATTAATGCTTTTATAAAAGTTATAATCGCAACTATTCTTACTGTGCTAATAGATGTAATGATAGAGCCAGTAGCAATGGAAATAGATTTCTGGAATTGGGAAAATAACGAAGTACCGCTTCAAAATTACTTAGGTTGGGCTGTAATTTCATTTTTTATTTTTAGCTTTTATTCGATAATTAAACTTTCGGTGAGGAATAAAGTGGCAATAATTCTGCTGTTTTGGCAAGTAATATTTTTTGCTGTTTTAAACTTTTTTCTTTAAAATGAATGAATCAGTATATTAAAAATACTTAAAATTTGCTCCTAGCTTAATTTTTATTTAAGCTGAAGATTTAATGTATTGATTTTCCTCTACTAATTCAAAGTACTCATTGAAGAGTGATTTCGAAATTAATTTACTTTCCGCACCAGAGCCCCACTTGGCATTTAATTCAAATAACCCATTAAAAGTACGTCCTTCATAACTTTCCCCTACTTTAAAACCGGACAAGCCAGTTTTTTGGTCGGGTGCTTTATTGCATACAAAATTAATTCTATACCTATCCATGACTTTAAATTTATGTAAAGCTATACACTATAGACCTAGATGTGTACTAAAAGGTTGTAATTTCTAATTTATTAATCGACTAATAGCTAAAAATACCGGACGAGTACAAATGCTAAGGGCGTAAGACCTAAAAGAATAAAGCTTTGACAATTATATTAACCCATTATAACTAGTGTAGTTTCCAGTGTAGAATCTCATCAATATTATATGGTAAATTACATTTATTA
The DNA here is from genome assembly GCF_024636815.1 of Marivirga sp. Taxonomy (GTDB): domain Bacteria; phylum Bacteroidota; class Bacteroidia; order Cytophagales; family Cyclobacteriaceae; genus Marivirga. The sequence continues at coordinate 20,491 of NZ_JAGXGF010000117.1, read as the reverse complement.
AAAGCTTGTATAGCTTCATAATTATTTACCTTTGCAACCATGAATATTTGTCGGGAATTCATGTGGCCGTTCAAAAGCAAATAATATAGACATGAAATTTAAAACGCTTTTACTTAAGTTTCTTATTTGGCGTGTTAAGCATGTCAGCACTACCAATTTTGTGATTATCACAAGTGGTGTTATTGGTATTATAGCCGGTTTAGCAGCCGTAACGCTTAAGGAAAGTGTGCATGTGCTCCAGAATTTCCTAACTCAAGATTTCCAGCAGGAATTTGGGAATTATCTTTATCTTAGTTATCCGCTGATAGGGATAGTACTAACACTTCTTTTATCAAAATATATTTTAAAAGAAAAGCTTGGTCACGGTATTACTGATATTTTATATTCTATTTCAAAAAAATCTAGTATAGTAAAGCGAACCAAGACCTTTTCACGAATGCTTACCAGTACCTTAACTGTAGGCTTTGGTGGTTCAGTTGGTTTGGAGGCACCGATTGTGGTTACGGGGTCAGCTATAGGTTCAAATATTGGCAGGTTGGTTCATTTGAATTATAGACAACGCACCTTATTGATCGGATGTGGATCAGCAGGCGCAATTTCAGCTATATTTAATTCGCCTATAGCAGGTGTTATTTTCAGTATTGAAGTCATATTAGCTGAAGTAACTATTAGCTCATTCATCCCTTTATTAATTGCTTCCGTTTGCGGTGCTTTAGTTTCCTTAACTTTATTGGGAGATGATGTTTTGTTTTCTTTTAACCTCACAGATGAATTTGTAGCCTCAGATACTCCTTTTTATATTTTTCTTGGAATTTTTACTGGATTGGTTGCTTTATATTTTACGAAAGTTGTAGGGAAAGTAGAAGGGATGATTAAAAATGTTAAAGGTGATTTAAACAGAGCAATTTTGGGAGGAGTTTCTTTAGGGTTTTTAATATTTATTTTGCCACCTCTTTATGGAGAGGGTTATGATACGATTACTAAATTGCTTGAAGGAAATGCACAGGATATTTTAAATAATAGCTTGTTTTTTCATGATATTGAATCTTTCTTTTTAATTGCTCTTTTTGCTGCTGGAATTATTTTAGTGAAACCTATAGCTACTGCCTTAACTATTGGTTCAGGCGGTAGTGGAGGTATTTTTGCACCTTCATTATTTTTGGGTGGTGTAACAGGGTTCTTGTTTGCTTATCTAATTAATAAGATGGGAGTAACAGATCCAATCAGTCTGAGCAACTTTACTTTGGTTGGGATGAGCGGAGTCATGAGCGGAGTATTGCACGCACCATTAACTGCCATTTTCTTAATAGCTGAAATCACTAGTGGTTATACTCTTTTTGTACCGCTTATGATAGTGTCTGCTATTTCTTATAGTACTATTTCATATTTTGAAAAATATTCAATTTACACTAAGCCTTTGGTGGAAAAAGGAGATTTGATTTATCATGATAAAGATCGGCAAGTACTGAGTTTGATTGACTTGAAAAAAGTAATAGAAACTGATTTGCTTACAATCGATCCGGATGCCACTCTGGGAGAATTAGTTGATCTGGTGAGATTCTCCAAGAGAAATATATTTCCGGTAGTAAATGCGGATAGAGAATTGATGGGTATAGTTACTCTAGATGATATCAGAGAAATCATGTTTGATGAAGAATCTCGAAAAAATATTATTGTGAATACCTTAATGCATAGCCCACCTACTTTCGTTACTGGAAAGGAAAATATGCGTTCTGTGATGATGAAGTTTGAAAAGACAGGTGCTTGGAATCTCCCCGTACTAGAGGATGGTAAATATGAAGGATTTGTTTCCAAGTCCAGAATATTCAATGCCTACCGTAAAAAGCTGATTAGGCAACAAATTGAATAATTCGAATTTATGAATATTACATCTATTACTTAGGTAGTTGTTTAAAGTGAATTTTTCGCTAAGTGGTTGGCATTCTGGCTCTTGTCCACATTTGATAATAATTTAAATTGCCCTTAAAGAGCTGATTTACAGTCGTTTGTATTGTTACTGTGGATAAGTGTGGATAACTTATTCAATTTGTGGATAAAAAAACCTTTGATAACTTGAATCTTTTTTTTGTTTAAAATAAAGACTATTTAATGGTTCGTATGTAAGATTTGGAGTACATGATAAGTTGTTATATGAAATGAGAAAATAATTAAACAAAACATGTATAAGTAAAAATACCTAGGTTAACATTACCCCATTTTTAACTGTATGAATTAAATGTTTACTTTAAGTTAACTTTTGGTATAATCTTTCATGAATAAAGTTAGTTGGGTTTCATGATAAATAAAGTAATGAGAGGTTTATTGCAATATTGAAAAAATACAATTTACTGATTTTTGATAAAATTAATTGCTTCCTCAATCAATTTGTCTTTTCCGTTTGCTAAATCTGCTGAATCTAATTCTACAACTATATCAGGTTTTACCCCAAATTCAATATTATTTCCATTGGCGTCAAGTGTTCTGGTTGAAGAAAATCTATAACGCCATCCGTTTGGAAGTTCATTATTTATTGGTAGCCCGCCACCACCACCTGTTTGATCACCTATGAGCGTCACATTAGGTAGAAAGCTCATCATACTTGCAAAGAAATTTGCGGAGCTGTAACTGCTTCTGTTGATGAGTACTACTATGGGCTTATTGAATTTATAATCTTCATCACCCTCAAATTCAAGAAATTTTTCTTCGGCTTGTGAGAAATCATCATGAGCTGGTCCGGTTTTATAAAACCAATCCGCAACCTTTATCTTATCTCTTGCAAATCGATTTGCTATTGTGAAGGCATTACTGATGCTTCCGCCTCCATTATTTCTAACATCTATAATTAAGCCAGCCACTGGCCCATCTAAACTATTGATTTCAAAGCTGCCTTCTTTCTCCTTTATTAAAAATTTTAATACTAAGTAGTTCATTAGAGAAGTACTCACATTATCTGAGAAACTTTCATAATACATATAGCCTACAGAATCTATAATAGTATTATGGATAGGGCCTGAAATTTGATAGTCTTCGCTTGGTACCAAATAATTTCTTTCAATAACATCAAAATTGAAATTTGAAGGATATTTTAAAAACCAATCCCAATTTCGAGATAAGTCAATTCCTGCAGATATATTAACATGTCCATCTTCCAAAATAAAAAGCATATCTGCCAATACATTGAATAATTCTATACTATTTCTAGCCTTAATTGCTCTTGGTCGGAAAACATCTTTAGCGGAATCCCAATCAATATTTTTATCTATAAAAAAAGAATATTTCTCATCCACTGTATTCCACAAATGGTCAAAAATGGCAGCATTTTCGGGTTCAGGCTCTTCTTTTATAAAAAGTCTTTCGCATGAAGAAAATCCCCAAGCTATAAACAGCAATATGATGATGTTTTTTACTTTCATATTTTAAAGAATGTGCTAATCATGATCGAATGTTCTCCGGTTTTAATAGGATTCTGAGCTTTATAGTTTTCATAACTCCAAAAATAGTCAAGCCTTAATCCATTGCCATTTTTTAATGGATAGTATAAATAGTATTGTGCGGACCATTTGAAATAACTTCCAAAGCTTATAATTTCTCCTTCTTTCACATAATCAAAAAAACCAACCTCTTCTTTATTTACTGAAGCTGGAAATCGGGTGGAAGCAAATAAAGGACGAGTTGCATATGTCAAGAGTGGAATACTTGTAAAAGCACCCAATTCAAAATTTCTATTCCAAAGTTGGAAAGGACGAGCTATCATTAAAGCCGGAGCAATTGAGAATCTGGTTTCGATATGTTGACTGTTATTGGTGAAATTAAGATGTTGTCTTAATGCCCATTTGGCTGATAAATCAAATCCAGGTCTTATCTTCCATTTGTTATTTTCATCATCTGCCAATTTCCAATAGCGTTGATAATGACCTTCCAAGCGGAAGGTGTACATCTCTGCATTACTGACGCTGCTTGAAGGATTATTGAAATCAAATTTAGCAGAAGAAGTATTAATACTGTTTTCCTTTTCCTGAAAGTGACCTAAAATTACACCGCCTCCAATTCCTTTGTAAAGTAGGGGGGAAATTCCTTCATCGATAACATTTACATAACTCCCTCCAATACCTGTTATAAAATGAGTTTGCTTTTGAGAGTCATTAGCTTTTTTTTCTTGCCCCAAACCAAGAGAGCAATTGAAAAAAGCTATAAAGCTGAGGGAGAAAATATATAGCTTATTCAAAATCAACGATTACTTGGTTTCTTAATAAATCATCCAATGATTCTCTTTTTCGGATGAGTTGGTCTTTTCCATCGTGAACCAAAACTTCTGCAGGTCTATAGCGCGAATTATAATTGGAAGCCATGGAAAATCCATAAGCACCAGCATTTTTAATGGCTATAATATCGCCTTTTCTCACTTCTGATAATCTTCTATCAGTTCCGAATGTATCGGTTTCACAGATATATCCCACAACTGTATAAACCCTTTGCGTATCCGATGGATTTGAGATATTTTCAATATGATGATAAGCATCATACATCATTGGGCGCAACAAATGGTTCATACCAGTATCCAAGCCCACGAAAACGGTAGCAGGGGTTGTCTTAATCACATTCACTTTTGAGAGAAAATATCCTGCTTCAGAAACCAGAAATTTCCCAGGTTCGAACCAAAGCTCTAAATCTTTACCTCTTTTTTTGCAGAATTCTTTAAATCTCTTGCTTACTTCTTTACCGAGTTCCTCAATATCTGTGGTAACATCCCCTTCTTTATATGCCACTTTAAACCCACTTCCGAAATCGATAAAATCAATATCAGGGAAATCTTCAGCTGCTTCAAAAATAATTTCAGTACCTCTTAAAAATACTTCGGAATCCAAAATATCAGAACCAGTGTGGATATGCAAACCTTTAACATTGATGTTATAATTATTGATCACTCTCAAAAGATGGCGCATTTGCAATATTGAAATCCCAAATTTTGAATCAATATGACCAGTTGAAATTTTAGAATTTCCGCCAGCCATTATATGAGGATTTAATCGAATGCAAACAGGTACAGTATCATGATAGCGATGACCAAATTGCTCTAGAATAGAGATATTGTCAATATTAATCATCAATCCTAAATCCACGGCTTCCACTATTTCATCTATGGAAACGCAGTTTGGAGTGTACAAAATATCCTTGGGCTCAAACCCGGCTTTCAAACCCAAATAAGCTTCCTGTATGGATACTACATCCAGACCAGTGCCATGTTTTTTCATCCATTTCAATACAGAAACATTGCTTAAAGCCTTTGTGGCATATTTCAATTTAAGATTGATACCCGAAAAGGCATCATTTAATCTCTTAATTTGTGATGCTATTTTATCTGCATCATAAATATATAAAGGGGTGCCATATTTTTTGGCTAGTGATGTTAATACTGTATTCTCCACTGAATAATCTCTATTAAATTGTTGATTTTAAGCAATAACTATTAAATACTAATTTTGTCGTAAAATTGTTCCAAATCTTCGGGTTTACCAAATACAAAAATTGTATCTCCATTTTTTGGAGTAGTCTCAGGACCAATTTGAGTGGTCAAATCACCATTTCTCTTAAGACCAATCACTGTAACACCAAACTTATGGCGAATGTTAGTCTCAGCTATCGGTTTATCAGTTATTTCATCATTGTCCCTTTCAATTTCATAACAGGCAGTAGTTAAATTAGGAAATTCCTCCGTTAACTTCTGCATAGGATTTCTCTTGATTACACCCCTTAGCATTTCGTAATTGTCTGCTCGAACATTTCTAACAAACTCTTTAATTTTTTTCTGAGGAATGAAATATTGATTCAATACCCTAGTGAAAATTTCAACTGAGGTTTCAAATTCTTCAGGTATTACTTCATCAGCACCTAATCGTAAGTTTTCTTCAGTTTCGGCTATAAATCGAGTTCTTACTATAATATGAATAGTATTACTAATCGCCCTAATTTGGGTTACTATTCGTTTTGTTGCTAAAGGATCTGAAATGGCAATTACCACTACTTTAGCTTTATAAACACCCAAACCTTTTAAAACTTCGGGCTGGATAGCATCTCCATAATGAATGGGTTCACCTAAGCCTTTATATTTTTTAATGGTATCAGGATTCATTTCGCAAATCACATAGGGGATACCTGCACTTTTTGCTGCTTTTGCCACATTCTGTCCATTTAAACCAAACCCAATAATCACTATATGTTTGTCCAACTTTTCATCAGGGGTTTCACTGCCGTCATCTAGATTTTCAGGAAATGAGAAAAACATTTTTTGAGTTCTACTTCCTAATTTAGAAGCTAATTTACTAGCTGCTAACTTATCAGCCAATTTGGGTGAAATACCCATCATAAAAGGGGTGATACCCATTGTAAATAAAGATACTGATAAGAAATATTGGTAAGTTAAGTCTGAGATTACTGCATAAGTGATTCCTACTGTTGATAAAATAAAAGCAAACTCACCGACTTGAAATATAGAAAACCCTATCCGATAGGATGTCCTTCCAGGATAACCTAACATAGCACCTGCCAGTGTTGCAATTAGAGATTTTGCCACAACAGTAGCTACCATCAATCCCAGAATTATTAAAAAATGGTCCGCTACAAAAAAGATATCTAACAACATTCCAATCGACACAAAGAAGAAGGAAGTAAACAATTCGTGAAATGGGAGAATATTACTTGCCGCTTGATGACTGTATTCTGATTCAGAAACAATAAGACCTGCTAAAAATGCACCTAATGCGAGTGAAAGACCTAATGCAGCGCTTAACCATGCTATTGAAAAACAAATCAATACTATGACTAATATGAATAGCTCTTTACTTCTGGTTTTTGCTATCTGATAAAATAACCAGGGCACAATGTATCTAGCACTCACTAATACAAACGCAATTAAAAATGCTGCTTTCAGCACCATCATAAGGATTTCCATCCATATATTTTGTGATTCTCCAGCCAAAAGTGGAGTAAACAACATCATAGGGACTACTATAATATCTTGAAAAATAAGAATGGCTAAAATGGTTTTACCGTGTGGAGTAGTAGTTTCCCCTTTATCCTGAATGATTTTGAGTACAATAGCGGTACTACTTAACGAGAAAAGAAACCCAAGAAATATGGCAGCGCTTAAATCAAAACCAGTATTTAAAGCAATTAGCATTACTACTAATATAGTACCTACTACCTGCACAGTTCCACCTATAAAAACAGCCCTTTTAATGGAAATTAAACTTTTGATGGAAAATTCAATTCCAATAATGAAAAGTAAAAGGATGACACCAATTTCAGCAAATACCTTTACACCTTCAGTAGCGTCAATTAATTGAAAACCATAAGGTCCAGCAATAATCCCCGTAATAAGGAATCCAATGATGGGCGGCACCTTTAATCTTCTAAAAAGAAGTATTACAAAAATGGAAAGCCCTAAAATAACAACTATATCACTTAATATAGGAATATCTACATTTGCAGCTAGAATCATATTTGGTTAGTTTAACTTCAAATTTAAACATATATACTAAACTTTGGCTGTTCTAAACAAAGCTTTCTTTCTATAATATTTTAAAAAGAAGGGTTAACCTACAGTAAATTTACAATTTATGATAGTAATTATTAGCTATACTTTATGGGCTATAGTTTTCTATTAAATGTGGAGCTAAGTATTTAATTCCTTAATTTCGTAATTCTATTTAGCCAGTGGTATTATAATCATTCCTATTCTATGCAGGATTCTTTTTTCATAAAATTCAAATCAGACATCTCAAATTATAAGCTACCTGAGAAATTCACCTTTCCTTTTTCATATGAGCCTCATCCTCTTACGGAATTAGCAGCAAATGAATTACAAGAAAGCTTGAAAGCCGCTGAAATTAAAAATGAGATTAGTGGTAAAATGTATGGTGTATTAGTGGTTCAAAATGAGATTGGAGAAATAGGCTTTTTAGCCTCCTTCTCAGGTCAAGATTATGAAGGAGAACCTCCAGTCAATTTCGTTCCTCCCATTTATAACAGATTGGAAATAGAAGGTTTTTATAAAAAAGGGGAGAAGGATTTGGGAAAAATCAACCGGAAAATCAAGGAGCTTGAGGAAGACCAGAATTTCAAGAATTTGATGCATGAGCTAAAAGAGGAAAGCAAAAGATCAAATATTCAATTAAAATCAGAGCAGGAAAAGAAGCAGAAAGCAAAAGCTATAAGGAAAGAAAAGAGAGAAGAAGTAATGGTCAATTTAAGTCCTGCTGCATTTGATAAATTGGATGATCAGCTTAGAAAAGAAAGTATAAATGAAGATTATAACTATAAAAAATTAAATAAATCCTGGAAAAAGAAAATTGCTTCCATTCAATCAAAAGTGGCAGTTTATGAATCTCAAATTCAGCAATTAAAAAAGGACAGGAAAAAGAAATCCACACAACTTCAAAAACAGATATTTGACCAATACCAATTTTTGAATATAAAAGGGAAAAGAAAAAGCTTGGAGGAGGTTTTTGAACCAATTGGTTATCCGCCATCAGGCGCGGGAGATTGTGCTTTGCCCAAATTATTGCAATATGCTTTTGCTAATCAATATAAGCCGTTAGCAATGGGAGAATTTTGGTGGGGGAAAGCTCCAAAATCTGAACTAAGAAAGGAAGGACGCTTTTATCCTGCCTGCAGCGGAAAATGTAAGCCTATTTTAGGACATATGCTGAAAGGATTACATTTGGAAGAAGACCCATTATTGCAATATACAGCTGAAGATAAAGTAATTGAAACACTTTATGAAGATGAACAAATTGCCGTGATAGTAAAGCCTGCCGGCTTGCTAAGTATTCCTTCCAAGGAGATAAAAGATTCTGTATTAACTAGGATGGAGAAAAAATATCCTAAAGCAACTGGTCCGCTTTTAGCACACCGATTGGATAAATTGACTTCTGGTATAATGTTGATCAGTAAAGATTTGGAAAGCCATAAATTTTTGCAACAACAATTTATGGATAAAACGATCCAAAAGAGGTATTGCGCAGTATTGGAGGGTAAATTGAATAGAAAAGAAGGTAAGGTAAATCTACCGCTAGCAGTGGATGAAGATAATCGGCCTATGCAAAAAGTAGATTTTGAATCAGGAAGAAAAGCCTTGACAAAATGGAAATTAATCAGCCAAAATGAGGAGAGAAGCATGGTGACTTTCATTCCTGTTACCGGAAGAACTCATCAGCTAAGAGTTCATTCAGCCCATCCGCAAGGATTGGACTCCCCTATAATGGGAGATACACTTTATGGCAATAAAGCAGAAAGACTCATGTTACATGCAGAGTATATTCGATTCAAACATCCTGGAAACCAAGAACTGATGGAGTTTGAAAACAAGGCTCCATTTGGATTAGAGGTAAATCAATAAATAACCCGCAATGTTTAAAACAATGCGGGTTTAAGATTATTTGTTTTTTTATTCTAACAGAATTTTTATTTGAGTGCTCTGATTTCCCGTTCTTACTTTCACTAAATATAGTCCCTCGTTTGCTTGATTCAACTTAATTGTTTGTTTTTCCTCTTGGCTAATTTTATTAAACTTTTCAGATAAGATAAGACTGCCGTTAAGACTGTAAACTTCTACATTATATTGACCCAAATATTCATTTTCAAATGAAATATTCAATTCTTTATTATTCTTTAAAGGATTAGGGAAAGCTGAAAAACTTTTAGACAAAGGAGAGTTATTTGAAGTAATAATATTATTACTACTTGAAAACGCTACACAATTATCGATTAGAACTGCTACCGAATATTGAGCATCTTCTACTGCCAAATAAGTTTGTTCTGTGGCATTAGAGATTGAATCCCCATTAATAAACCACTGATATGCCTCTCCTTCACTAGCAGTTAATAAAACTGTAAAATCTTCACTTCTTTCTCCAGCCAGTATGGTAGGGCTGTGAATAGCACCAATTTTTATATAATCTATTTTTTCTTCCGTGAAAATGGCGCCTTGAAAATCTTGAACTGTCAATTTCACATTATAATTACCCATATTACTATAGGTCACTTCATGCGGTCCATTTCCGGATGCAGTTCTTGGTTCTGCACCTACTCCAAAATCCCACAACATATCCGCTATTGAACCAACGGATTCATTTTTAAAGGTAACCGACAGGCCTTCACAACCGGTTTGGACATTAGAAGAGAAGTTAGGGATTGCCGGGCCTGGCGAAGGGCCTAAGATTTCAAAATTATCTATTGCCATTCCTGCGTCAATAACAGCGGCATCAGTTAAGAACTTAATTCTAAAACTTACATTTCCTTCTCCGCCTAAAAATGAGACATCAGTGAATTTTCTTTCAAATTTGTTTGCTGTATTTCCACTAAAAATAGGAACTTGATTTCCGAATACTGATTGAGCATCGCTAATTTGATTATACCAACCTTCTGCTTGCTCATCGTTCAATTTAATCCAGCTTTGCCCACGGTCTAAAGTGTATTCCACTATAAATCCATCCCAATTATCTTCAAATTGATAATTGGTTTCAAAGGTGAATTCATAATTCCCTAAGCTTTCAAAATTTAACTCAGGAGTGTAGATATAAGCTTCAGAATCGTTTTCGTATTCTTCAGCATTAATGGCTGTAACAAATGCGTTTTCACCACTTGCCGTACCTTCTTTACCTGGAATTGTACTTTTCCCTAATGTAAATCCACTTCCGGAGATATTTAGAATACTAAAATCTCCGTTAGCCCCTTCCAAATTGCCACCATCTTCAAGAGTATATGGAATTTGTCTATTGGGTATTACTTTAATTAAGTTTTCCTTGATTATAGTATCTGAGCCATCAGGACTCGTAATAGTTAGTGATACATCGTAGAGACCCCCTTCAGCATATATATGAGTAGGGTTTTGTAAAGTGGATGTGGTTCCATCCCCAAAGTTCCATTCAAAAGAAGTGGCTCCTGTTGAGATGTATTCAAATTCAATCTGATCGCCAGGGTATAAAAGGCCTGATGTAGAAGAAATAAATTCTGCAGTAGGAGCAGTGGTTGTGATTTCAAAATCGTCAATTAAAACACCATCTGCTTCATAACCAGCTTCAATAAAATCTTGTTGAGCAAAAAATACAAATCTAAAATTTACCTTGGCATTACCTGTAAGAAAGCTCACATTGTAATTTACATCTACAGGGATGAAAGTGGTGTCTCCGTTTACTACCTCAATTGTTTGTAGTATCCATCCAGCATTGTTTTCTATTGGAAAAACTGTCGGACTAGATTCTTCAACATTATACCAATTGCTTGCTCTTTGATCATTTTTAACGCCCATCATTTCCCAGGATTGCCCCTCATCTAAACTGAATTGAACTTGTAATCCAAAAGGACCAGAGTCGAACAGTCCGTTTTCTTCTGTGTAGGCATTTTCCATTAGAAATTTGAATGATAATTCATGGTTTTTGGAATTATCAGAAAAGTCAAAAGTAGGTGAAATTAATGCGCTACTAATGCTGGAGGTAAGGGTTCCTATATTTTCGCTTAGTCTTGTTTTCCAGACGTTATTACCTGAAGTAGGTTGATTTAATACATTTCCCGGTTGACCATACTCCCAAACATTTTCATTGCCTGTTAAAATTATAGCATTAAAATCATTTTCGTTACTTTCGAAATTCCCTCCATCTGCAAGTAAATAAGGAAGTGGTTTAGTAGGGATATTAAGAATATTAATTTCAAAAAATTTGGTTGGAGCATTTGAAGGAGCAGTATATAACCTACCCGCTTTATCCTCAACTCCCTCAAAATAATATCGAATATTAGATTCCATTCCCGGATTTGGAATTTGTGCTGAGAAGTTTACTCCGTCACCAGTATCAGTCATTTCAATAGAAGTAGAAGTTGCAAAATCATCTAGTGAATAAACCAATACCGGATTTAATGCATTGTATCCAGTATCACTAGTAATAGATAAATTTATATTAAATGGATCGGTTAAATTATTGCTAATTTTATTGTTGTTTTCATGTTTAAGATATGTATGCACCCAACCCATATCTGCAAAAATATCTAATGAAACTCCAGGATCATGAATTGCTTCTCCAGAACCAAATTGAGGAGACATTAATGAATTTGGGTTTCCTGCAGGGTATTCATTTTCATCCAAGTGAGAATAACTCGAGCCCTGATTCCAGGTTGAGGGGGCATAAAGTTGTGGTCTTTCTCCTAAAGCTGATACTGAAATAGGACCGTCAAAATACAAATCGTTACTTGTAAATGCATCTCCCGCCTCTGTAGTACCACTTGGAATATCTGTTATCGGTGTTCCAACTCCTAATTCTACGAACTTAGTGTAGATAGAAGCATCATTATTAGCATTTAACGACCAGTTTCCTATTCCATTTTCAAAAGAGGTAGCACCTACAAAACCCAAGCCATGGCCTAATTCATGTAAGACTATTGAAACGAAGTCATATTGACCAGCAGGAGGATTACCATCAAGACCAAAATAGAAGTCAAAGTCGCTATTAAAATTTGAACTAATATCAGCATCATCAGGGGAGTTTAGGCTGTAACCAGCTAGTTTTTCAGCTAATGCTATTGGGTAAAAAGTATTATCTTCAACAGTCCCGGAAAAATCTCTAACATAATTTGTAGGACCGGCAGATCCTAATACGCCTTGACCTAATTCCGTAAAATTAGCATTAACTACAATTTGAACTGGAGATTTAAGCAATGAAGCCCAAATATCAACAGCATATTGATAAGCAATTTGAGCTTCTTCGGTGAACCCATTATAATTAACTATTATATTAGCTTGGCTTACAGTCCTTTGAAATTTCTGTTCAGAGAAATCTTTAGGGGGAGGTATAAAAGTGTCATAAGTATTATGATCAACAGGACAAATCACGGGGTCAAATTTTTTAAATACCTGGGCATTTAAACTGTTAAACCCAATAAATAGTATAGAAATGGTTAAGGTTAATGTTTTTTTCATATCTTAAATTTTAATCATTGCATTAAAATTAGTCATCTTAATTTGAAATTGTAACCTATTAGCTTTTTTCTTGTTTTAGTATAACATTAATTCAAAATTAAAATATATGCATAAATCATCACTTTTGTATTTAGTTCCTTTGTTGTTTTTTACTTTACTATCTTGTAAAAGCAATAAAAATATGAGTTCGGAAAGTCCGGAAATTATCTTTAGTTTAAATACTACCTCCTGTATGGGAGAATGCCCAGTATATGAACTTTCATTATATGGAGATAAGAAATTGGTATTTGAAGGAAAAGAGCACACCGCTTTAGAAGGCATTCATAAAAAAGAATTAACAGACGAGCAATTTGAAAAGCTCATGGGGATTATTGAAATGGCCAACTGGGTTGATTTAAAACCTACTTATAGATCCAATATGACTGATTTACCTACTCAAAATTTCATTTATAATAGGAATGGAGTCAATGCAAACGTATCTAAATATGGTTCCGAGCCAAAAGAGTTAAGAGAAATGTCGGATTTGATTTTGACATTTGTGGAGGAAGAGGTTTTCGAGCAGAAATAATTGTTTTCTAAAGCTAAATGGAGTTTTATATTATGATGACCGATTTATAAGGTTATTTGCTAATTGAATTTGCCTTCTAGGTTATTTTAGATATTTAGAAGGTAATTTTTCCCTCTCTGATTCATTGCTCCAAAAAACATTCATAATATACCACCTGTCTTTTCCTTTTAATAATTGTATACTATTTATACCTCTTCTTTCGATTTTACCATTTTCTTCGGTGCGTACAACGTAAGTGCTAAAACAGTGGGCAATATTACCGAAGGACTCTGTTATTCTAAATAGTTCTTCTTCATAGAAAGCTGTTCCTCCTCTATCCTTATTATACATGCCTATATATTCCTGAGGAGTCCAATAATTATAAACTATCTCCCCAGCTTCATTTTTCTGAGTTGGAATGAGTTTTGCATCTTCTGAAAAAAGAAATTTAAATCTTTCCCAATCTCTTTCTTGATCAGCAGGCCCTGAAATAACCTCTGTTAAAGCAGACATAATAGATTCTACGGACTGAACGTCTTTCTGATATTTTTGGGCTATTAAGCTATTTGTGGTAAAAATAGTTAAGACTAAGAGGGATAACTTAAATAATTTAATCATGGTTTTTATCTATAATTTTAATCAAATCTGTGTTACTCTTCAAAACAGTCCTTAAGATGTCTAATAAGTTTTCATAATCAGCAGAAAGTTTTTTATTTAAATCATCTGGATTATCAGACGTTTCCATTCTCATTTTATGAAAAGCCTTAAAGCCATCCACCATTTTTTGGATATCCTTGTTTTGATCTTTTAGGCGTTTGATTTTTTCATCTGAATTATGATTCCCTTTCAATGCAATAACCCGATCTTTTAATCCTTGAATAGGAAAGCTTTCCTCAAAAATTTTAAAAGGATTTTTCTCTTGATTGAATTTCTTTGAAGAGTACTGTAAATCATCATTTACTATTTGATGGATATCAATGCCAAAATAATCCGCTATTTTAACCAAATTTTCAATGCTGGGCTGTGCAAGTTCTTTTTCATAGGAAGCAATATTACCTCTTTTCAATCCCACAGCCTCTGCCATAGCGGTTTGACTTAATCCTTTTTCAGTCCTTAAATATTTTATATTGTCTGATATTTTTGTCATTTGTTAACAATATTAACATTTTATGACTAAAAATGACAAAAAATGTAACATTTTATTTTAAAACGGGTTAAACTAGGTAGACAATAAATAAAAACTTAAAATTATATCGCTATGAATAACGGAGTAAAAATTTTGACAGGATTTAGTTTAGGATTGTTAGCAGGAGCAGTTGCTGGTCTATTATATGCACCTGAAAAAGGAGATAAGACTAGAAAAAAACTGAAAAAGAATGTTGATAAATCTTATAAAGATTCAATGAAAAAAATCGATGAATTGAAATCAACACTAAATAAAGAGATTGATAGTGTTTCTAGTAAAGGAAAAGAAACTATTGATCAATTAAAAGAATCAGTTAATTACAAGAATTAATTTCAGCTGATTTTTCAAAATTGATCTTGATTAAAATAAAGTATAAAGAATTAAATATATGAGTACAACAGTAGAAAAAAGATATAGAAAATTAGGTTTTGATAAATCAGAAACTGAAAGGCTTGTAGAGGTAATGAATGCTTTATTAGCAAATTATCATCTTCATTATCAAAAATTAAGAAATTTTCACTGGAATGTAAAAGGTGCTGATTTCTTTGATTTACATGAACAATTTGAAGAAAGATATGACATTGCCAAAGAGAGCATAGATGAGATAGCCGAAAGAATTAGAGTTTTTGGTCATACACCGCTTAGTAATATAAGTGATTATATGGAGCACTCTAACATTAAGGAATCCCCCACTGATTTACCTGCAGAAGATATGGTGCAGGAAATACTTAAAGATTATCAAATATTACTTTCATACCTAACAGATGCAATGAATGCAGCTATTGATATAGGAGATGTAGGTACTGAAGATATGTTGAATACATTCATTCAGGATATGGAAAAACATCACTGGATGTTAAGTTCCTTCTTAGGGAAATAATCTATTTAAATCTGAAGAACTAAAGCTGAATCCGTAAAAAGGTTCAGCTTTTTTTATGTCCCATAATATTTATTGCCTATAAATCTGAATTTACAAATTAGAGTCGAACCCAGATTATAAAGTTTTATTCTCTAAAATGAGGAAAAAAGACAGGTTTTAATATGCTTTTTTTAGATTTGTAATCAACAATGAAAACCCTTAAACTAGACATACCCGCAGGAAAGAAATTATATTTCGCTTCAGATTTTCATTTAGGTGTGCCCAACTTAAAAGAGAGTCATTTAAGAGAGCAAAGAATAGTCCGTTGGATGGATCAAATTCAAGAGGATGCCGCAGCTTTGTTTTTAGTAGGTGATATTTTTGATTTCTGGCATGAGTATAAAAAAGTTATTCCCAAGGGCTTTATTCGGTTCCAGGGCAAACTGGCAGAATTAGCTGATTCCGGCCTGCCAATTTATTTATTCACCGGCAACCATGACATGTGGATGTTTGGTTATTTTAAAGAAGAATTAGGTATTGATGTTTTTCGAGAACCTATCACTTTAATGACTAATGATAAGAAGATTCTTATTGGTCATGGAGATGGGTTAGGGCCAGGAGATAAACAGTATAAGTTTCTTAAAAAGGTATTCGCTAATAAATTATGCCAATGGCTTTTCAAGCAAATTCATCCTGACCTGGGAATTAGGATTGCTAACAAGTGGTCCGCAAGCAGTAGAATAAGTAGCAGTACCGATGAAACAGAAGAATTTCTGGGTAATGGGGAATGGTTGTGGACCTACGCTCAAGAAATTGAAAAAGATAATCACCACGATTATTATGTATTCGGACATAGACATTTACCTCTCGATTTGGAGGTGAATGAAAATTCACGCTATATAAATTTAGGGGAGTGGGTTAATTATAATACTTTTGCATCTTTTAATGGCAAAGAATTTGTGTTAGATAAATTTGATAAAGAATAATTACCACATTAAAATATGACAAGAGTTTTACTTATACTTTCTTTTTTTTGTTTTACACTATCCTTTTCCTATGCTCAGAAAAGTAAAAGAGATAGTGTTGAGGTGGAAAGTATTGAAAGGGAAGGAAGAGTTAATTACCCTAAAAAGTTGTTGGTGAATCCTGAATTTGATTTTAAACTAAAGAAAACTGAAACAGGAATGTTTACCATTAGCTTTTATAAGGAAAATAATAAATCTACTACCATTAAGATTTATGATTTAATAGGTAATTTAATTAAACAAGAAACAGTATCTGAGTCAGGTTTATTTACTAAGGAATATGATTTGAGATACTATAATCCAAAATTCTTTATAGTTGAAGCTGGTGGTTCACAGTACAATAAGACCAAATCTATTATAGTAGAATAAATATTTATTATTCTCGCTATCGGACTTCAAATTTTAATGGGTAAATAAAAAAGGGATGAGTAGTCATCCCTTACTTTATACCTTGTCCAAACTTTATTAACATGCCCCAATTTATATACTAAAAAAACTCTGTTATTCCACAGTAACGGACTTAGCTAAATTCCTAGGCTGATCCACATTACAATTCCTCATAACTGCTATGTGATAAGATAAAAGTTGTAATGGAATAGTTGAAACCATAGGCATTAAAGCTTCATGTGTTCCAGGAACTTCTATGGTGTGATCTACCATGCCTGGAATCAAAGAATCACCCTCTGAAACTACCGCTATAACCTTTCCTTTTCTGGCTTTAACTTCCTGAATGTTGGAAACAATTTTATCGTAAGAACTATCTCTTGTAGCAATTACAACAACTGGCATTTCCTCATCAATTAAGGCAATAGGACCATGTTTCATTTCTGCAGCTGGATAACCCTCTGCATGGATATAAGAGATCTCTTTTAATTTTAAAGCACCCTCCAATGCAACAGGGAAATTATAACCTCTACCTAAATACAAAAAGTTTCTAGAATCTTTATAGATTTCAGCTATCTTTTTGACTTGCTCATCAGTTTTTAAAGCTTTCTCTACTTTTTTAGGAATATTTTCTAAATCAACCAAGATTTCTCTATAACGCTGTTCTGCTATAGTCCCTTTTAACAAGGCAGTTTTAAGTGCAATCATAGTTAAAACTGTTAACTGAGCCGTAAAAGCTTTTGTACTAGCTACCCCAATTTCAGGTCCTGCGTGCGTGTAAACTCCTTCATGAGAAACTCTAGAAATAGAAGATCCAACCACATTACAAACTCCTAAAACAATTGCTCCTTTAGATTTTGCCAATTCCATGGCTGCTAAAGTATCAGCTGTTTCACCGGATTGAGAAATAGCAAATACAATATCACCTTCGCGTATAACAGGATTTCTGTATCGGAACTCTGAAGCATATTCTACTTCAACAGGTATTCTGCAAAACTCTTCAAAAATGTATTCCGCTACTAAGCCTGCGTGCCATGAAGTACCACAAGCTACAATTACTATTCTTTCAGCATTAATTAGAGCAGTGGCATAATCTCTTATTCCTCCTAACACTAATTTAGCTTCATCCGCAATTAATCTTCCTCTAAAGCAATCCTTAATAGATTTTGGCTGCTCAAAGATTTCTTTCAACATAAAATGTTCAAATCCGCCTTTTTCAATAGCCTCCAATTCCATATCCACTTTTTGAATATATGGAGTGGTTTTAACATCCTTAGTATCTCTTATACTGATTTCACCATCTCTTATAACCGCAATTTCATAGTCATTTAAATAGATAACTTCATTGGTATATTCTACTATAGGTGTAGCATCCGAAGCCAAGAAAAACTCATCTTTCCCTACACCAATTACTAATGGGCTTCCTTTACGAGCTGCAATTAATTGGTTAGGATGATTAGTGGACATTATCACAATGGCATAAGCGCCAATTACTTTTGTTAACGCCAATCTTACGGCTTCTTCCAAAGTGCCATCATTATTTTTATAGATATCTTCTATAAAGTTGATGAATACTTCAGAATCGGTTTCACTTTTAAAAGTGTAGCCTTTATTCTCCAAATCTGTTTTAAGTGAAGAATAATTTTCAATAATTCCGTTATGAATAATGGCTAAATCACCACTTTCAGAGAAATGGGGGTGAGCATTTTCATCACTAGGTGCGCCATGTGTAGCCCATCTTGTATGACCAATACCAATAGTACTTTTAGTGTTTTTATCTTTCAGATGAGCTTCAAGTTCGCTTACTTTTCCTTGCTTTTTATATACATTAAGAACATTGTCATTCATCAATGCAATACCTGCACTGTCGTATCCTCTATATTCTAATCTTTTTAATCCTTTAATGATAATCTCAGAAGCATTCTGATGACCTACATATGCTACAATTCCACACATATTGTAAATTATTTAAAAGTGGTATAATAAATTTTTAATTTAATATTTTCTTTATCGACTAAAAAGTGGTCGAAATTTCCAATATTGATCTTTGGAGTTTCCTTAAATGGAGTTTCATTTCTTCTTATGAACTGGCCAGTAAACATAAAATTATATTCTTCCTCCCATAGCTCAGGACTTAAATATATTTCTTGTAAGAAAAAGCTAATATCTCCTTTAATTTCCTTTTTGTTATTATCAAAAGATAAATTGATAGGGGATGAGGCATCATTCGGATTTACTGGAGCACCATTAGTATTGAAATTAGACTGAAGTGCCCAAAAATCTTCTCCCTTTTTAACTATGTTGCCATTTTCATTCAAAATATAAGGGATCACATTCTGTACGGGTCTTTTTTGAATACTCATGGTGTTTTCTACTGTAAATTCATCACTACTTATCGCAATCTCTGCTTTATTAATTTGCATGGATTGTTGTAAGGTGTCTATAAAATTCAAGTAGTTTCCTAAATCCAATCTAGGTGAAATCCCCATCAGATTATTGAAATATGCTTTTGATGGATCAGATAAATTAAATGACTTTTTTCCGGAATAATCAGAAGGAACCAGTGAGCCGGGCGTATAATCAATATGTGTGAAACTAGAGCCGGATAAAGCAAAAGTCACGCTTTTAAGAGTGTCCTGACCAGGGGCCTCATAAATCACTTCAATATAAGAGTCGTTACTCGCTAAATTGATAGCCTGTAAGTTATTATTTCCGGCCGCTACTTCAACTTTAAAACCTCTTAAAGCATTATAGATATCGATTCTATTTAGGTCCTCATCTCTAATTCTATTTAGCATGCTATTACCCAGGCTATTATTCAATTGAACATAATCAGGAATGGTATCTGTAGGATTAACCACAATTTCTTGATCTAAAGAAACTTGATTTCCAACGGGGATTTGATCGTAAATAGTATAGAGTTCCCCGCTAATAGCTAAGGTGTCATCTAATTGACTAACAATAAAGTTCTGAGCTTTGTCAAAATCACTTCCGTAATAATAGTTTAAACCCAATTTAAGTCGAGTTTGAACGGCTATAGCACCAATAGGAACACTATCTCTAACAAATTCGCTATCCAATAGAGCACCAAAATAAGCTTGAGCTGCAAAATCCCCAATTTCTGGGCTGTTTTGATGACCTACAAATATTTGTCCTCTTGAACCTGCGACTTCATTACTACTAATTAGGAGAGAATCGTAAGCGCTATGTGTTACTTCAAGAGGAATTTCGATATACCTTATTTCAGTATTATTCCCTCCTGGCACTAAATCACTCTCTACTTCAATAGGTTCTTCGCATGAGGCGAAAAAAAAGGCCAGCAGGATAGCTGGCCCTGTAATAATTGAGGCGGCAATATTAGCCTGCCAATTCTGTATATAAATTGAAATAGGATTCTTCAAAATCTTCTCCTTTTTCAATGGTGTCAACTTTCTTTTCTTTGTCGAATGTTGAAAATAATTCATCAAGGTTTCCTTTAAACTCATCACCTGCTTTAATAACTGCATCTGCATATTCTGCACCG
>NZ_JAGXGF010000116.1 GCF_024636815.1 Marivirga sp. | reverse complement strand
TAAGTTGGATTCTAATTCTGGATTATTAAGAAAAAGCTATTTGCTAATTAAAAGTTATGCTAACAAGAAAGGCACTAAAATGATATTGGAGACATTTGAAGAGGTGAAATTGGCAAATCACAAAAGCTTATTTATGATTGTGACCTAACAGGAAT
The DNA here is from genome assembly GCF_024636815.1 of Marivirga sp. Classification (GTDB taxonomy): domain Bacteria; phylum Bacteroidota; class Bacteroidia; order Cytophagales; family Cyclobacteriaceae; genus Marivirga. Next base: position 6,506 of record NZ_JAGXGF010000116.1, on the reverse strand, counting down.
CAAATGCTGAGTACTTCGGTACAGGCTCTGCATCTAAGGATTAGTCCCGAATGTGACCTCGGCAGGAATCGAAATATCCCTGATTATCAGTATGTTATAGCTAACAGTAAATAAATTGATAAAACTTCTGAATAGCTATTATTCATATTTATTTGTTAGATGAAAGTACGAATTATTGGGGATAAAAACGAATGGTGGGAGCGAAAAAAACATAATCCTCTAAATGTTTTCAATTCCTTTTCTGAAATTATGGACTTTGATCAATTTTAAAGATAAAGGCTTTTAGTACATATTGACCTACCTTATTCTATTATTTGAAAGCCAGTCAGATAAAATATTCTTAAAAATGTTGGTATTTTGGTAGTTTTACTACCTAAAACAGGTATTTTTTAATAACATAAAAATTGCATTCAGCTTTATTTTTCTTAATTCTGTTTATATATAAGTAGTAGGACTACAAAAAATGATACAAAATTAAGAACTCTATTTAAAAATATCCATCAAGGGAAGGTAACTACTGGCCCCTTGCTGGAAAAATTGAATATATCTGATGACTTAAAAATCAACTAAATTGTTGGTTAGTAACTATCGGAAGAGGACATTTTTAAACCCAGATGATAATGTAGGTTTACATTCATTTAAGCTCATCAAAAACAAGCTTGAAAAGCTGCTTTAACTTCTCAAACTTAATATTCTTTCAATGAAGTAAAACAGTTAATTAATACCGATCAATATCTAATAAAATCTAGAGAAGGTTTGCAAGGTCTAAGCAAAGATTGAGAAAAGTTACACCGTGTACTAAGAATCTACAGGTTTTATGGCTTATTTGAAATGAGTTTGATTCGATTTTGAGAAAATCTATTGATCCATTTTAATGAAAAAAATCATTAAAAATATATGATGTACAGAAAAACAATCATATCTTACCATAAAGAATAAACTATTTCAAATTATATTAATAACTTTGCATTATCATGAACCAGGTACTTCTAACAAGGTTATTTAAATCAATCGATGCAGAAAGAGATGCACCTTTGATGAAAGTTGCATTTAGCATCATTGAAGATGAAAGAAGAAAAGGCCACCAAAAGTTAGCAGATAAATTAGGTCAAATTCTAAAAAACAGCAGTTTAAATCAATCTTACTCAAGTAATAATTTAAAAATTGCCAAAGAAAAAGTTTATAAAATGCCTGTAGATAGGCGCTATAAACTTCCTTTAGCAACCCATATTGAACAAGAATATTTGAGGCATGAAATGGTCCTTTCTGAGAATGTAGAGAATAAAATACTACGAATTGAGGAAGAGTACTTGGCAAGAGAAAGATTAGCACATCATGGCTTAAAACCTAAAAAGAAGATTTTATTTCATGGATCATCCGGTTGTGGTAAGTCAATGGGAGCAGAAAGAATAGCCTGGGATTTAGGATTACCATTTTACAAGGTGAGATTTGATTCTATAATATCTTCTTATCTTGGAGAGTCTGCCTCAAATCTTCAAAAGCTGTTTGAAAGCATTGAAGATTATCCTTGTGTCTTGCTTTTAGACGAGTTTGATATTATTGGAAAACAAAGAGACACTAGTTCTAATGATGTAGGTGAAATTCACAGGATTGTTAACATTCTTTTAGGGTTACTAGAAGAATATGATGGACAAGGAATATTAATTGCTACAACGAATTTAGAAGGGAGTTTAGACAAAGCGCTTTTTAGAAGGTTTGATGATTTTATAGAATTACCTAAACCCAATGAGACAGAAATAGTGGAATTGTTGAAAAAATGCTTTTCTGCACTCAATTTAAGTAAAAACGTAAGATTAAATGACTATTCAAAAAAAATGATAGGAATGTCTTACGCTATCATCGTTAAAATTGCAAATGATGCAGCTAAAAAAGCTGTAATCAAATTAAAAAATGAAATTTCAACCGAAGATATAGATACTGCATTAGAAGAGAATGTGGCCATTAGCAGATAATATTTTATGGAACAATTTCCCCACTTAAAATTTGTTCAAAAAGTAGAAGGAAAGCCTCGATTTCACGGGGGTGGTACCCCGAACCAAATCACAATCGAAAATAAGAAAAATAGGCAAAAGCACAGTCAAAAACTTAAAAAGCTAACTACAAGTAATAAAAAAAGCTGGGTAAAGGCTAATGCAATCCGAGAAGAGGCTAACCTCCCTGAATTAAACCTGGAAATTATCCCGATTTTTATTAAATTTGATCCTGACAAAATCAATGCTGAGTTTGATTTAGAATCATTCGGTATTGAAGTAATTTCAGAGGAAGAAGATGGTTATATAATAGGCGCATCACTTGACAATTTTCGATCTCTTGAAGAAAAAATCGACAGTTTTATAGAAAAGAAACACGGCTCAGGTCAAATAGCCAACTTTTGGGAGATATTTGAGGGTAATAGAGATGAATGGAGGCCAAAACATATCCTATCTGAAGAACTCTTTAAAAAGTGGAATGATATAAAAGATGACGCAACATATAAACTTGAAGTATCTATTGCATTTGCAAAACCAATAGAAAAAGCACCTGACCGAAGTACAAAACAAGGTGAGACCAGATTTAAAAAATATCAAGATAAATTAATAGAAAGAGATAATATCCTTATCGAAAGAGAAAATCATTTTGAAAAATTTATCAGGTTTTATGGCGAAAAAACAAGTGAGTATGTCGACTTAGGTGATAGTTTTGGCTGTGAAGTATCAATTACTGGAAAAGGACTGAAAGATCTTGTCGTTAATTATCAGTTTGTATTTGAAGTCTCTGAGATTGAAGAAGTAAGTGGAATCGAAGGATCCGAAGGTGAGATTTCAAAATCTGAAATTGAAATATTACCGCCCCATGATGATAGCATTGAAGTAGGAGTAATTGATAGCGGAATTATGGAGAGCCACCGGTATCTTTCTCCAGCCATTAGGTCTCACCTTTCTAAATCATACATTGAATCAGATGATTCTACAATGGATTATGTCAAGGGTGGTGGACACGGAACAAAAGTTGCTGGGGCAATTTTATACCCAAGTGGAATATCTGGTCTTGAAAGCCCTTATCGCCTTCCGTTCTTTATAAGAAATCTTAAAATTCTTGATAGAAACAATTCCTTAATTGACAGATATCCAGCCGCATTAATTCAAAAAATTGCTAATGACAATCCTGATTGCAAATTATTTAACCTGTCAGTTAGTTCGAAAACACCATTTAGAACAAAGCACATGTCAAGTTGGGCAGCAATAATAGATAAAATATCGAATGAAAGCGATGTTTTATTTATTACATCTGCTGGGAATATAACAGCCCAAGAGGTTTCCTATTTTCTAAAAAACGGCAAATCTTATCCAAGCTATCTAGAAGAAAAATTTTCACGCTTAGCCAATCCTTCTCAAAGTAGCTTTTGTATTTCTGTTGGTTCTGTTAACCACGTTTTTTTTGAAGACGACAACTGGGAATCCATAGGCGATTTAAATGAAGTTTCTGCCTTTTCCAGAATTGGCAATGGTATTTGGGATACAATAAAACCAGATGTTGTAGAATACGGAGGCGGATTGGTGATTTCCCAAAATGGACAGAATCACGTAAAATCGCATTCTTCCACTTCACCTGAACTTGTAAACTCGACTTTAGATGGTAGCAGTGCTGTAAGAACCGGTAATGTGGGAACGTCTTTTTCAACTCCAAAAGTAACACATATAGCAGCCACTTTAAAACAGCTTTATCCAGAAGAAAATAGTTGCTTAATTAGATCCCTAATTGCTCAAGGAGCTCGTTTACCTAATTCTCATTTTTTAGAACCTAATGAATTAAGTTTAAAACATTTTGGTTACGGAATACCGTCACTAGAAAGAGTTACAAAAAACACAGACTATCGAATCACATTTTACAATACCGGAGAAATAAGTGCTGAACAAGGTCATCTATATTCTTTAAAAATCCCTGAAGCAATGAGAGCCCCTGGTGAAGATTATGATATTCTTATTGAGATCTCATTAGCATTTTCCGCAAAGGTTAGACGAACCAGACAAAGAACGAAATCTTACCTATCAACATGGCTTGATTGGAGTACATCTAAAATTGGAGAATCTTTCGAAGAATTTAAAGATTATGCATTGCTCGAAATAGATGAAGAGAAAACTGAGTATGATAAAGAAAATAGAAAGCAATTTAGGAACTATAATTGGAAAATTAAATCTGACAAAAGGGGGTCAGTAGATGGAATTAATAGGACAAATAGTAGCTTACAAAAAGACTGGACTATAGTAAAATCATATGAGCTTCCTGAAGAAATAGGCCTTTCCGTGAGAGGACATAAGGGTTGGGATAAAAATAAATCAAAGATACCTTATGGGTTATCCATTTCAATTGAAATTTTGGGAGCAAATATCCCGATTTATGAAGTGATAAGGGCTGAAAATGAAATTGAGATAGAAGTTTAATTTAAAATTCCATTAATCCACTCTGAGAATTGGGGATAGTATCTAGTATCCAATTTTATAATTTTCCAAGCCTTTTGAAATGCAGTTTTTGACATTGCATATCTTATTCCCTCTTCCCAATTACCCCAAATTCTTTTATCAATATATCCAGCTTCATTTAAATCAAATTCCTAACTGCATAAATCAAAATAAGCTCTCATGTATCTTAAGGTTTTAGACTTAACGTCACCTTTAAGAATGTCAAAATCAAAATCTTCATCGTTTATATTTTCGGGAAAATTCAAGATAATCTCTTGATATCTTCTAGTATATTCTGTGAAGAAATTAAGCTTAAGCTGCTCTTTAAAAGCTTTAACTTGTATTTTATTAGTATGTATAGCATAAATAGATGAAAATAATGCAATTACTAAACCTATTGTCGTTAAAATCTCAGATGTTTCCATTTTAAAATTTGAATTGAAAGATAACCTTTATTTAATATCCAATAATATCAGTTTCCATAAAGTATAAGCTAACTTTAGAATCATCTAAACCGACACATGTAGCTTCTAATACAACTTGACGACCACTGCTCAATTGTGCTACAGCCTCAGATTCATCTGTAAAACAAATTACAGAACCAACTCCTGGAGCATTCAAAATAATCTTAACTTTATCTTCGTAATCATCTTTTACTACTGTATAAATAGTTCCTTTAATATCAATTCTTTTATTCTTAAAATTCCTATTCGCCCTAATTTCATTGCTGTAAAATTCATTTAGTAAAGAAGTGGCCGAATACGCATTATCGATTCGCTCATTAAACGCTTCTTTAGCAGCTCTTTCTTCGTCAATTTTTGCTTGTTTTTCTTCTCTCTCCTTTTTTATCTTATTGATTTTTAATTGCTTCTGGTAAGCCTGTGCTGATTTCTGTACTTCTCGTTCCCTTTGACTAATTCTTCTTTCCTTTGGATTAATCAAACCTTGTAATTTTCTATTATTAACAAGATCATTAATATCGAAATCTTCGTTTTGCAGCAACTTTTGATTTCCCTCTTACTTTCGAACAAAGTATAAAATCCCTCTATTTCACCGCTGTTATTGAAAGTAATCAATGGGATATAGCTCGTAATCTCACCAAAATCAGTTTGCTTATTTAAATATTTACTAGACTCTATTCTTTCTGCTCCTCTAATACTCAATGCACAATTAACATTTAAACTATCAATTTTTATGAATCGCATTTTACCCATGTCAAATAGATCAAAGGTATCTTTACTGGTAGATGCCCAATATTCCAGTTCTAGAATTCTTTGGTAATCTTAATAGGGTCAAAGGAAGGCTATCTGAATTTTGAAGCTTAGAGAGTTCTTCTTCTGCAATTCGATCTTTCGTTAACTTACTCTCTTCACAAAATTCCTTAGAGCATGAAAAAAGTAGTAATATGACTATTAAACTAAGGCTATACCTGAAAAAATACTTACTGTACATAGTTCTAAATTACAAATTAAACTATAGTCTCAAAGGATAATATTATACAATGATTAACATATCCTAAGAATTATACCTCTTAAAATTCTCTGCCTGCTCAAAAATCTCTTGATACACTTCATCACGATCTACAGGAGGGTAATCGTTTTCCCCAAGTAGGACTACCAGATTAGCTTTGAGCTCCGCTTTAATATCTGCCCTTTTGTTCCAATCCGTGTATTTAGCTTTATCATCTACTAATGCCTTTACATTTTCTGATAGAGGGATTAGCTTTTCATCAGGATATTCAAAGTCGTATTTGTTGGCCAGCTGCTTTAGAATATCATAGAATGCTTTGGCCTCGAAACTTATTCCTAATTCATCCCCTGAAGCGAAGGCTGCTTTCATATCCATAATCATATTGGTGAATTGCTCAGCAATATCATCATATACCTGGCCTTGATAATCGTTTAGCTCTTTACGTTCATTGTATTGATCAACTAGCGATTGGAATTTCTTGCTGAAATCAATTCCTTTTGCTCGATTGGTTTTTTTAAACTCTTCTATTGCCTTTTTTAGCAATTGCTGTAAAAGCTTAATCTTGGTATTAGGCAG
>NZ_JAGXGF010000115.1 GCF_024636815.1 Marivirga sp. | reverse complement strand
CCAAATTCCATATCCACATAATCATCCTCAATAATTGGAATGGCTTTATCAATTAATGGAATAATAGCCTTTTTGCCTTTCAGATGTTGGAAACGCTCATCATTTGGATTGATACAGATAGCTGCATCCGCCATAATAGTTTCAGGTCGGGTAGTGGCAATTACTAAATGTTCGTCACTTCCTTCAATTTTGTATCTGATGTGATACATTTTACCTTGAACTTCTTTGAAGTTTACTTCATCATCAGCCAAGGCAGTTTTTCCTTCCGGATCCCAATTGACCATACGGGTTCCTCTGTAGATATATCCTTTTTTGTGTAGATCCACAAAAACCTCAATAACGGCTGCAGACATATCCTCTTCCATAGTGAAGCGTTCTCTGTCCCAGTCGCAGGAAGCGCCTAATTTTTTCAGCTGCTGTAATATGATTCCACCGTATTTTTCTTTCCATTCCCAGGCGTGCTTCATGAATTCATCACGGCTGATTTCATTTTTATTGATGCCCTTTTCCTTCAGCATGTTTACGACTTTCGCTTCAGTGGCAATGGAAGCATGGTCCATACCAGGCACCCAGCAAGCTTCTTTACCTTGCATTCTGGCTCTACGGATCAATACATCCTGTATGGTATTATTCATCATATGCCCCATATGCAATACTCCGGTTACGTTAGGAGGTGGGATTACTATGGTATAAGGCTCCTTTTTTGGATCGGGCTTGGAAGCGAAGAACTTCTGCTCCATCCAATGTTTGTACCATTTATCTTCAATATCCGAAGGATTGTATTTTGTTGCCAGTGACATATATGTAATTAAAATTTATTCAAAAATGATATTTGCTCGCAAAATTAAGTAATTCAAGGCTTTTTATTGTAGCAATAAGAAATAAAAAAGCTGAAACTAACCGCAAAAAGGAAAAGGGTTTCAGCTAAAGCTGAAGTTTATTAACCACTAAGTCACAAAGAAACACAAAGCTATTCAGCTAAAGCTGAAATTTAACTAACCGCATAACCTGTCCCGCACTGTAAGTCGGGAGGCGCGAAGACTGTAAGAAATATAAAATGAAAGAAATTAAATTCCTGATAACTAGCTTTTCGGAAGACAATGATTCGAAAATTCTTTTTCTTATTTTTTAACTTTGCGTCTTCGTGACTTTGCGGTTAATCCAAAGCCTTAGGCTTTTCTCTGTTTTCTTAGTGTAAGTCTCAGTGCAACTTTGTGGTTAAACTGGCTGTTATTTTGTTGGAAGTAGCTCAGTTCTAACCTCACCGAAGCCAATTCTAACCCCATCTTTTTCACCATGGCCACGCATGATCACAGTATCATGATCATTGATGAATTTTCTTTCAGTTCCATCCGGCATTTGAACAGGCTTAGTTCCTTTCCAGCTTAATTCCAACATAGAGCCATAAGCTGATGGATCATTCCCACTAATAGTTCCGGAAGCATAAACATCTCCAGTATTGATATTGCATCCGTTTACCGTGTGATGCGATAATTGCTGTACCACATTCCAGTACATATGCTTGAAATTGGAATTGGTGACCACTTTCTCTTCTGAATCTTTTGGCTGAATGCCCACTTGCAAATCAATATCGAAATGGTAATCACCAGAGAATTTCAAATAAGGCAATACTTCCGGTTCTTGTTTTGGCCCGGCAACTTTGAAAGGTTCCAAAGCTTCCATGGTAACGATCCAGGGCGACATAGAAGAGCCGAAATTCTTGGCCAAGAATGGCCCTAATGGAACATATTCCCATTTTTGAATATCTCTTGCCGACCAGTCATTAAATAGCGTAAAACCGAAAATGTAGTTTTCTGCCTCTTTCGTTGGGATAGCATCTCCTAAGGTATTTCCGCCACACGTAATAAAAGCCATTTCTAACTCGAAATCCACCAGTTTAGCAGGGCCAAAATCAGGGTTTTTTGCATCTGGTGCTATGGTTTGTCCTTTTGGTCTGTGTAAAGGAGTTCCTGAAATTACAATGGAAGATGCTCTACCGTGATAGCCAACAGGGATATGTTTCCAGTTGGGCAATAAAGCATTATCAGGATCACGGAACATAGTCCCTACATTGGTGGCATGCGATTCAGAAGAGTAGAAGTCTGTATAATCGCCTATTCGTATAGGCAAATGCATAGTTGCTTCTTTCTGCGGAATTAAAGCATGTTCTTTTAATTGATCATTGCCTTGAAGCTCCTGATTGTCGTCTTGTAAGAGTTCAGAAATTCTTTCTCGGACAGGAACCGTAACTTCCTTACCCAAATCCATAAAATCATTCAAGATCGGATGGTCAAAGATTCTCTCAGGAAGATTAATTTCCTTAAACAATTGAGCAGATTGTACCTCAGTCAAATCTAAAATGTAATCCCCTATGGCAACTCCGGCTCGTGGTGATTTACCTTTAGTGGAGAAAATCCCATAAGGAAGGTTTTGAATAGGGAAATCTGAATCTTCAGCTATTGCTACCCAGCTTTTTAATGCTGGATTGTTTGCTTTATAGGTCATGTTTTAAGTCTGTTTTTAGTCCTTCTTTGATTTGATCTGCTAATATCTGAAAATTTGTGCAGACTGGAAAAGTTTGTGTTGGATGATGGATGTTGGGTGGGACGTTTGCTCGAAGTTGGAAGCTTGAAGCACGAAGCCATGTCTGTACCGAAGGTCGGGCATTTTTAGGAAGCGTGATTGTGATGTGAGAATAGAGGCAAGCTTGTTTGCTTATTAGCTCTGTCTGTTACTTTGCCCTCAACACCTCAACACCTAAAAACCTCTACACTTAAAGCATGAACCATTCCAACCCTTTCACAGTTTCGAACGTCTAGTGATAGATTTGTACATAAGGAATACCAATTTTTAAGTATTTTTCGATTAAATGTAAGATTTTGTAGTTAGTTGCTTACCTTTTATGTAATTATATTTGTAATTTTGAAGTTAGTATAATTGAGGCTGCTAGTGTAAGAAGATTATATACAGCTGATTTTAATAAAATGTCATATGAAAAGATTTTTACTTTCGATATTGTTTTTTGTTGGGGTTGTTAGTGTAGGGTTTGGGCAGAGTATTGGTGATTTCCAAACTCGTCAAACAGGGAGCTGGAATGATTCTAATACCTGGGAAGAGTGGGATGGAGCTGCTTGGGTGAATATGGCTAATACGCCAACAAGTGCTAATGGTGTTGTTTCAATATTGAATTCTCACAATGTTACTGTCACGGCAGCTGTCACTGTTGATCAGATCACTATCAATAACGGTGGGCAAATAACAGTTGCTAGTGGAATTTCATTAACAATTAATGATGGTTCTGGTGATGATTTAACAGTTAATAGTGGTGGTACTTTAACAAATTTAGGAACTTTTAAAACTGGTACTGGAGGAAAAGGAGGACCAGCTGGGCAAGTTAGGGTTTTAGGTGTTTTCGAAAATCAAGGTTCTGTAACCAATTTTTCTTCAGCTAACTTATTTTTTGAATCAGGTTCCGTTTACGATCATCAATTTACAACAACTGAAGGGACCGTTCCATCAGCATCATGGGATGTGAATTCAACAGTAAAAGTTACAGGATACACTTCATTAACTATCTTGAGTATTACTGGAAATTGGTCTCAACCTTTTGGCAATTTTGAATGGAATACTCCCAATTTAACCGCTGGTGGACAGGGGTGGTTTGATATGGATGGCTTCGTAACAACTGCTAATGGTAATTTCAATATATATAATACAGGGGGTATTATACTTTATTTAACGGATATTACTCAGGCTTTAACATTAAATGTAGGAGGAAATGTTAATCTAGATGGAGCGAACACTTATGTAGGTTGTACATATTCGGGTAAGTCTATGACTTGGAATGTTTCTGGTAATTTTAATATTACAAATTCAGCTTTATTAGAATCAACAGAGTCGCAGCCTGTAAATATTAATGTTACTGGTAATTTCAACGTTAACACTGTAAGTAATGGAGTGAATTTAACAATTGGTTCTTCTGGAACTACATTTGATTTGGACGGTGATTTAAATATAGTTGCAGGATCAATTACAGAAACAGGAACAGGAACTAATTCTATTATATTTAGTGGGGGAGTACTTCAAAATTTTACTAATACCGGAGCTGGTTTTTCTAATACAATTAATTTTTCTATAAATAACTCTTCAACATTAGATTTATCTACCTATGCCTTAACAGGATCTGGTACTTTTGAAATCGGTGCTGGTTCTACTTTGATTACAGCCAATGCAGATGGTATTACAACTGGCAACACAACAGGTGCAATTAGAGTTACTGGAACTAGAACTTTTAATACTGGAGCCACCATAGGGTATGATGGAACAGTTGCTCAAAGTTTAGGAGGAGGTTTTCCTGCTTCAGGGGTAAGCTTAACTATCAATAATACAGGTGGTGGCGTAAATATGGCTTCTAACCTTACTATTTCATCACTCCAAATCTTAACGCTAACTGCTGGTACTTTAAATATTGGAGCCAATACATTAACTTTAGATGGAAATGTTTCCACTACTAATGGAGGATTGTCTGGAGGTTCTACTTCTAATCTGTCAATTGGAGGGACCGGAGCATTCGGTACTTTAGGATTTGTAGGTACTACAGAATTAGGTGATTTCACCATCAATAGAACTTCTACTGGTTCAGTTACATTGGGAGGTCCGCTTACTACGCGTGGAACATTTACGCAATCAGCAGGGGACTTTATTTTAAACGGAAATGTTTTCAATATTAATGGCCCTTTTGCTCAATCGGGAGGAACCATAATACCTGATGCAACCTCAGCTTTACTAATTACAGGTTCTGGTTCTTTGCCAGGTACAGTTGCATTTACCGGAAACGTGAGAAAGATTACGCTGGACAGAGCTAGTGCTATATTTGAAACAGCTGCTTCTGAAATTAATGCAGATACCCTGAATGCCTTTTCAGGTGATTTTTCATATAATGGTGGGTCAGTATCTGTTAATGCTGGTGGTTATGTAGAAAGAAGAGAAACCGGAACCTTTTCACAACCGCTGACTTCTACGGGATCTTATGATTTAGTTTATAATATTAGTACAGCTATTAGTACTGGTCCTGAATTACCCACAGCTACGACTACTTTAAACAATCTTACTAAGCGAGGCACAGCTACTTTATCGGTGGCAGCTAATACCACTATCAATGGCATATTAACTTTGAGTAATGGAGGTTTTAATGCAGGAACTGCTGCCATTGACTTAAAAGGAAATTTTGTATCAAACGCGCAGTCTACGCTTACTTCTTCTCTATTGACCTTTAGCGGTATTACCAACTTAACAGGTTCCGTAAATCCAAGTTTCGGTAATATTACTGTAAGTGGTGAGTTTAATCCGGCTAGTAATTTGACTGTTCAGGGTGATATAACCAATAACGGTATTTTAAATACTACTGCAGGGACTATCACTTTTGCAGGCACATCCAATCTTTTGGGTACCAATGCTATTAGGGTGAATAATATCACACTTAATACGGGATCTTCTGTAGTAGCAAATAGTGCTGCTAATTTACGTATAGATGGAGCCTTCTCAAATAGCGGTACTTTTAATGCCAATGGTGGGAATGTAGTTTTTGGAGGCTCTACCTCTATTACGGGCACTGTACCAACTTTTGCGAATGTCCAAGTTGATGGAACCTTAAATGCTCCTACATCTTTAGAAATAACTAATAATTTTGAAAACAATGGGACTTTTGTTCACAATGATGGCCAAGTAAGATTTACCACTAACGCAACAGCAATTAGTGGTACGGCTACTACTTCTTTCTATGATTTATCGATAGAGAATGGTAATGTCAGTGTAAATGGCACAGTAAACTTAGAAAATATAATGTCCTTCACTGGCAGTCCAACTGTTGATTTTGACGGAGGAGGAGCAGGCGTATTTACTTTAAAATCAATACCTGGTCAAGATGCGGCTATTGGTAATATCGGCACTGCAACAGTTTCAGGCAATATTACGGCTGAAAGATATATTGTAAGACGTGATCAAACTTTAGATAGAGGCTATCATATTGTAGGCTTTCCTTCTACTGGGGTAACAGTTGCCGATATTCAAAATGAACTTCCAATTAACGGTACATTTACAGGTGCCAGTGGCTATGTAGGGGATGGATCCATTAATCCAAACAATCCTTCTTTGTATAGATATAATGAAAGTTTAGGAGGAGCATTGGGTGCGAGATATTCTGCTTTTCCTCCTTCTACGAATACAACTGATTTTGCAAATGGTGAAGGCTATCATTTATTTACTTTTACAGGTTTAGCTCCTTTAACTATTAATGGTAGAGGTGCTATTAAAGCTGGTGGCTTCAGTAGAAGTTTGACCTATACAGGTACTGAACCCGATGCTGGCTGGCATACTATTGCAAATCCTTATCCATCAGCTTCTGACTGGTCACAATGGGGACGGGCAGACATAAATGCTGGAACTGCCCATTTGTACGATCCTCAAAGTGGACAATATATTGCTTTGGATGGTACTACACAGCAGTTGATCCCACAAGGTCAAGGGTTTTTTGTAAAGGTTGATGCAGCAGGGACTATTACTGCCACTGAGGCAACAAAAGTAACTGGAAGCACTCCTACTTTTTATCGTACCTCTGATAGTCCATTAGAGCGATTTGAAATCATTCTTAGAAAAGACACCATAGATGATATTGCTATAGTAAGCTTTAATGAAAATGCAACTGATAATTATGAAGCAGCTTATGATGCAGATAGATTGTTAAACGCTAAAGAAACATTTTCCACTTTAACTGCCGATGGAAAGGCTGTTAAGGTAAATAGGTTAGCTTCTTTATACAATACAGAGAGTTGTAGCAGATCGATAAACTTTAAAATGGAGCAAATGGTAAATGGAAGAGATTACAAACTTTTGTTCAGAGATCTCGATCATTTGCCTTCTCAGTCTTTTGTTTTGATGGATCATTATCTAGGCCAAACTGTTAAAGTGACCAATTCTACTATTTACGATTTTCAAGTCAATACTGATGCAGCCTCAAAGAATGATGCTAGATTTGAGTTAATTCTCAGTTCAAATCAGCCTAGTCAGGTGGTTACTGTAGCAGAAGATATTTGCCCAGAGCAAAATGCACTAATAACGATTGAAAATTCTCAATCCTTTGTTAATTATATTGTTCTGAAAAATAATGAAATAATTTCTTCCGTTGCAGGTTCAGGTGCTGATCTTGGAATTGAGATCTCTAATGATATTTTGATTGATGATGTTAATGATTTTGTAATTCAAGGATATGTATCTGGTTGTGATACAGTGTCTGTTGGTAATGCTCAAATTCAAGTTAATGAAGCTTTAACCTTAGATAATGTAGTGGATGGATCATTGATTTGCAATGTAGATACTCAAGCACCTTTTAGCTTATCTACACAGATAGGGGCCAATTACTATATTTTAAACGGCCAGGATACTATACAAACTATTCAGGCAACCGGAAATATCTATGAAGGCTTTATTTCTTCAACCGATCTAAATGATGGATTGAATGAGTTTGTAATTGCTGCAGAAAAAGATGGGTGTCAAAACGGTACTCTAACGCAAAACTTGCAGATAGAAGTCCAGAACCCAACTATTGATAGTTCAATCGCATTTTCATCAGAGAATACGTGTTTGGCAACAGCTTCTACTATAAGCTTTAATGGTCAAGCTGGAGTAGTTTATCAAATATTCAAAGGAACTACCTTAGTAAATAGTATTACGGCAGATAGCACTGAGCAAATTGTCAATATTCCTGAGGCTAATTTAACGGTAGGCGTCAATGAGTTTACGATATTAGCTCAATATGGACAATGCGCTGAATATGAGTTCCCTAATCCTGTACAAATTCAAGTAGAAGAAAATATCAATACTAATTTGAGTTTGATTACTGAAAATACTTGTGGTGATGCCAATACTTCTATCATTATTCAAAATGCTCAAGCTGGCAAAACTTATACCTTACAATCAGCAGGAGTTAACATTACTAGCTTAACTGCTAATGTTGATGGCGAATTGATTTTTAACTTAAATTCAAATCAATTATCAACAGGAGTAAATGAACTAGATATTCAAATTGAAGGTCAAATTTGTGGCGCTGTATTATCAGCCAATAAGGCGGTATTTAGTGTATATGATTCAATCAATTCTAATTTAGAATATATTTCAACAAATGTTTGTAATGCTACTGAAGCTTCTGTAGGGATTAGTAATGCACAAGCAGGTAAAATTTATAGACTATATCAAGGAGCTAGTTTGGTGGAAAGTATTCAAGCCACTACAGATGGACAACTTCTTTTTGCTAATGCAAATGGTCAACTGACAGAAGGACTTAATACTTTCAACTTTCAAATTGAATCAGACGGTTGTGGTATAGTAGATGCAGCAGGAACCCTTACGGTGACTTTATTCGAATCAATTAATCCTGATTTGACTGTAATTTCTCCTGATATCTGTACAGGTGATGCTCAAGTAAATATTGAAATTACCAATGCGCAAGAAGGAAAAACTTATCAATTAATGGATGGAGGAAATGTAATAGCTACACAAACTGCAACCTCTGCTAATAGTTTGATGTTTAGTTTAGCTTCCGATCAGTTTACAATCGGTAGTAATGTATTGAACATCGATATAAGTGATGATAATTGTGGAACGACTAGCGCTATTCAATCAGTTACATTTGAGAAAATTGATGTGGTAGAAATTGCACAAATTGATAATCAAAACATTTGTTTAAATGAGAGTTTAACAATTGATTTATCTGCAAATGCTACAATGAGTAGTTATCAATTATTTGTGGGGGAGGAGCTAGTTCAGGATGCGGTCGCAACATCATTAAGTCTAACGCCAACGGAAACTACTACTTATACTTTAACCGGAATTCCGGAAAATGGATGTAGTGTCAATACCATCAATTTCACCATAGAGGTCACTGATTTGGCTAAGCCGGGGATTTTAGCTTCAGCAAATGTATTAGAAAGTTCTATTGAAGGCGACAGCTATCAATGGTATTTGAATGGCGAAATTTTAAGTGGTGAAACCGCAAAAGTTGTGGTAGCAAATCAATCTGGTGATTATTCCGTTGAAGTTACTAAAGCTAATTGTAGTGCTTTAAGTGATGCCTTTACCTTTAATGAGGAAGTATTAAATGCAAACAAAGCTTTACAAGCCGCGCTGAATTTATATCCTAATCCTGTTGAGGATCAAATGTTTATAGAATTAAATGATATAAATTCAGTAAATGTTACTATTTTTACACTTTCTGGGAAGTTTATTGATAGTTTCGTCTTAGAATCAAGTCAATCAATAATTGATATGAGTAAATTTTCTAAAGGAACTTACCTAATGCAATTTGAGTCTGGTAAGGGAAGTGTTACAAAAAGAATTGTCAAGCAATAATCAATTTTGGCTTGATTATAGAATAGGGAAGAAATGAAAAATAAAATATTATTAACCTTAACCTTTTTTTTATTTATTGGAATAAATATTTTAAATGCTCAGCCTGGTACTCCAACTGATCCTGAGGCTGATAACCCAGTACCCATCACAGGAATTGAATATTTAATTGCTGCAGGTGCTGCTTTTGGAGCAAAAAAGATATACGATAAAAAGAAGAAATAGAATTCAATTCGAATAAGATTTCTGATACTTAATAGTGAGACCTTTTCCATTGATTTGATCTTTGGGAAAGGTTTTTTTATTTCTGGGAACTTAGTTTTTTCTCCCCTTCTTTTTTCTACAATATAGCTACCTATTCTTCTCTTAACTTGACACCCCTATAATCCCTCAAATAACACCCCTGAAGTCCCCTCAAGGGGACAATATCACAGATTTACTTCAATAGAAAATAATAATATTACCACTATTTTCCTCTCTGGGACATCATAATTATTTAAGGTATAGATAGTATCTAAAAGCTAGTGAAAGACCTTTTAAATAGGGGTATAATAAGTCCTAATTTACTTGATGAGTTTATTAATGGCTAACTCCCCCAATTTCGCCTTGAGCGAAAAAGTGGGCAGGAGGGTAAAATGGAGGGCCAGCGTTGGCAATTGTGGGTAGTAGCATCATTTTACCTAGATTTTTTACCAGCCATTAGCTGGTCAGCCTCTGGCTGACATATTTTTTCATCAATGGAAAAAGTATGAATGATTAAGCTAGCACCAAAACACAAAAAAAGGAAATTAAACGCTTAATTTGGCTCATAGGGCCTCTATAAAGAATGGTATAGAGTCTTTAAATCAATTAAATGCACTGTTATATTTTTACCGAAGAAAACAAGAGATTTCTAATTCTTAATAACCTGAGTTCGACTCTAATTTGTAAATTCAGATTTTCATATAATTCAATAGACAAGGCGTCTTTGAGAAGATATAGCGGGCTATATCGAGGGAAGATAACGCAGTATATTGGATTATATGGAAAAGCTTTTCCTAT
>NZ_JAGXGF010000114.1 GCF_024636815.1 Marivirga sp. | reverse complement strand
AATCTAAATAGAAATTTATAGTTGCCATTCTTACGGACATATTTACGGACACGGACAAATTTACGGACAAAAAGATAATTATCAAGAAAAATGTAGGAATATTTAGATGCTGTTTTCGTTTATCAAATTTATAGACGAATATAAATTGATGCTTCACTCCCCTACTAGTGGTAGTTTCACGTAAACATCCCCTTACTCAACATCATCCCCGTCACTAAACAGCAACGGTATCTCGGATTCAGTAGTAAAAACAAAATGCTCAGAGGTGTTCAATTTGCTGCTACTTCCTAAAATCAATAAAAATTTTAATTAATATATCAATTACACTTAGTGCCTATATAATAATACTAGCTATCTTTAATAGCACTAAATAAATTTAGATATGAAATTCCTGAAAAGCTCCTTGGTATTTATTTCCATATTAATCTTTTCCTTCCATACTGCTGTTGATCATGTTTACATTTGTGACAGTAACACATCGAAAAAATACCATTATAAAAAGGATTGTAGAGGCTTAAATGCTTGTAAAGCAGAAGTGGTGAAAGTGACCCTATCAGATGCGAGAGGATCTAAGAAAACACTTTGTGGTTGGGAGGATTAAGATTGGTCAACTCCCCTACTTCAAAACTATATAAATAAAATACTATTCTATAATTAAAATTAAGCCCTGCTTTCATTTGGTAGCTTACAGCTATTAAGTACCTATTTCAAGCAGGACTTAATTTTTAGTCTTTATCAAAAGGGTTTTTTACGAGCTTTATCTTTCCTAAATCTGTTTAATTTCTTTCGCAAAGTTGAGGTCGATCTACCTACTTGATCAAATAATTCTTGCAGGGATTCCAACTGTGCCTCTTCTACAATATATTCAAATTTCTCATCCGCAATATCTCCTTTATATTTGCCTATATATTCCTTTAATCTATGTAAAGTGAAGCCAAAAAACATGGTTTCATATAGCTCCAGATTGATGAATGAATACCTTCTCGGATCATTAAAATCAATTTCACTTCTAATCGGAGCCAACAATTCATGAAAAATTAATAATAAGGATGATTGACATTCAGATTGGATATCTTCAATTGCATTTTTTGCCAAAGTGAATACCTAAAATAGTTTTATATCTTCTGGGATTGTAAATCTCAGATCAAAATGAGATACAAAATAGGAATTATTGTCAGTCCAGTTGCGTTCTAAACCGGCTGAAATGTTTGCCCAGATTCCATCTTTAATATTTATTTCTCCCCCCAGTGCCAAGTAAAAGAAATTTGATTTAAGGTTTTCATTACGCTTTACTTGAATTTCACCAAATCCTTTATAACTATTTGAGCCTCCATAAAATCTGGATGTTAATGAAGTAATACCATATTCTATACTGTCATTAGTAAAGTAGTTATAATTGAACCCAAGAAGTATTTGACCATTAGTACCAACAGGTGCTCCGTAAGTAGACCATAAGGAGAATTTATTAAATTCAATATTTTCAGTAAGACTATCTGGTGAAGAACCTAGCATAGCTAATGCAACATCAAGTTTTTGCTTATTCCAATTTCTTTCTTTGAAACCCTGTTTTAAAGTATCCAGTCGATAATCAAAATTTGCTTCATAATCTTCTATTTTCTTGTTTATATATTCATTCATACTTGTTAGTTTAACTTCACTTTGTGCAACATCCTGAATATTTAAATTATTATTGGTAAGATATTCAGCCTGATATTTATCTTTCAACTCTCCTTTATCAGCCAATAGTTTATATATGTGTCTGCGATATTGTTGATCATTTTTCAAATCTCCCTTATCAATTAATGTAGTCCTAAAACCTATTGATACATCTGTAGTAGTACTATTTTCAGGATTTCTTGATGTACCTAATGAAAGTCTAAGATTATATAATTGCGAGTTTTTATCATAATCTTCTAAAGTAAGTGATCCTGATTTCATGAGGATGTAAGGAGCAAGTTCAGCAGCGAAAGATTTTGGTAGTACAAATCCATCTCCACCCCCTATTTCAGAAATCATCAGAGATAAGGCTTGCGGGGACGAAGGTCTTAAAATGTTACTGGGATTTGTCCCAAGCATCTTAAAAGCAGGCATATCTGGAACTGCAAAATCAAGCCTAAAATTCTTTATAAGGGTTGTATCTTCTTTACTTTGCGCAAAAAGTGTAGTTGCAGTTGCCAATAGACATATTGTAATTATTATTTTTTTCATAAGGTCTCCATTTTTATAAAAATTAGTGAACTTTGAGCAGATCCTGTATTTCCACCTTCGTCTTTTGCAGAACCTAGTAGATTACTTCCCTGATATACCTCTGCTGAAATTGTATAATTTTTCACATTACTAGGATCTTGAGCAATAAACTCTGTTCTAAGCTGGATTAGACGCCCATCGTTAGCCTTTAACGGCATTGGTAGTTGATATGTATCATCTTGAGGGTTTTGGTTATTCCCTTTTTCATATACCACTTTATGATTGCTCTCAGCTTCCCATAGAGTATACGTATAAGAGGCTAATAAAAATCCTGAAAATTTAAAGGAGACTTTCAAAGCTTCTCCATTTGGGTTAAATTCTATAGTTTTCATTATTTAAACTTTACTTTTTACATTTATTATTTTATCATTAATTCATTCAATAACATCATCACCATCTGATCCATCAGAATTGATTTTCACATCATTGAATGCCTTCTCACTTTCTTTTAAACTTTTCGCTTCAAGCAAATTAGCTTCTGGTTCTAGTTCTATTATTCCATGCCTAGTAACAAGTTCAATCCATGTAGTTTCTGATCGTTTCATGTTAGAAATGGCGCTAGTCGATGGTGGATTTTTCTCAGGATCGGAGTTACCTCCTTTATCTATTCTTTCCAAGGTAGGTTCGGGAAGGTTTAATAACTGACTAGTTGATAATTGTCTAAAGCTACCTTTCCATGGTTGTCGACTTTCATACCAATAAATTACTACATCTCCAGGTTTAGGTGAGTTACTGTGACGGTCTCCTGATATCTCTTTCTGACCAAGTTCTTGAGTGGCTATTTGTATTAATTTATCCATATACAAGTGCAAAGGTTTTTGATTGAGCAATAAAGTTCTTAAGTTCAATTAATTAATACAATACCTATATTTAGGTATTTTTCTCATTATCATATTCCTACTAAATTTGATGTTGTTTAGTTTAGAGCCTTAAAAATCTTAGATGTTCTGATGATTTGATGTCATAAATACGTAGCTTCACTGGCAAAAAAACACCATTATGAAAAAGAAAATTTTACTTGGATTTGGAGTATTATTACTCCTATTTATTATTTGGGTAGTTTACGGATTGTTTTTTGCAACCCCAGTAAGCCCACCCGCAACAGTCACTTATAATGAAGCCGGATTGGAAATTACCATTGATTATAGTCAACCTTCAAAAAAAGGTAGACAGATATTTGGTGAAGAAAGCGAAGGAGCTTTACAGCCTTACGGTAAATACTGGAGACTGGGCGCCAATGCAGCAACCGAAATTAGTTTTAATAAAGATGTCACTTTCGGTGGAAAAGCAGTAGATGCCGGAACATACCGCATGTATGCAGTTCCTGGTCCCGATACATTTGAAATCACCTTAAACAGTGAAACGGACGTTTTCTTTGGAGCAGCAGAACCTGATTATGATTTGGATGTACTAACAATTGAAACTCCGGTACAACAACCTGCTTCTGCTGTTGAGACTTTTACCATTGGCTTTAACTCAACTGACAATGGTGCCAATATTAACTTTAGTTGGGATCAAACTATGTTTCAAGTTCCTGTAACACTTCAATAAAAATGGCATTAACTGCAAAGAAATTGGTCTTCCCCTAAAGGGATATACAATACTATTAAGTTAAACTTTGAAGTCTCATGTTTTTATCCAAAGTGTTATGCGGTTTGATTGTTGGACCCAACCTTAGAATTATTTCAGGCCTATATAATGTCAGCCCTACGGGCCTTAGGCTAGTTTTTTTTTGGTTTAGTTACCATAATTTTACCCCGATGGGGCAAAAGGTTTTCCTGTAAAGTATCAAGTGAGTTTCCATTGGAGAAGAAAAATCACCTTAACTTAATAGCATTGAGGGATAGACTCAATGAATAGTACATAGTAAAATGCAACAATTTGAATTGAATATTAATGCCTAATAAAATTAAAACGCAAAAGAATTTCTGTGCGCTTTACCCCTTCGAGGGACAGAGGGCTCTACCAATCAATCGGCCTATAATCCTTTAAAAATTTACCGCACCAGTGTTTGCCGGTATTGATGCCATCGAACAAAGGATCCATCACACGTGCAGCACCATCCACTATATCTAAAGGCGGCTGGAAATCATGCTCTTTTTCTTTCTTTTTCGCCAATTCAGCAGGATCTTCATCCGTTACCCATCCGGTATCTACCGCATTCATATAAATGCCATATTTAGCAAAATCAGATGCTGCAGTATGCGTCATCATATTCAATGCCGCTTTGGCCATATTCGTATGCGGATGACGGTCTTCCTTATGATATCGATGGAATTTACCTTCCATAGCGGAAACATTGATGATATGTTTCTTTCCCGTATCGTCCTTCTTCATCAGAGTCGCTAAACGATTGCATAACACAAAAGGCGCAACAGCATTTACCAATTGCACTTCTACCATTTCAATGGTATTAATCTCTCCTAATTTTAATCTCCAGCTATTGGTTTTTCTTAAATCTACTTGTTGCAAATCAGCATCTAATTTTCCTTCCGGGAATACTTCTTCTGCACTTAATGAATTATCGATACTATATGGGATTTGAGACAGCTTAGCGGAATTACTGAGCCCCACTCCTAGTCTTTTTCCATGCCAACTTACAGGTAGATTCTTTTGCCCATCTGCAACTCCCTCGCTTAATTCTTGCAGTTCAGTTACGCAAGCTACATGATCTGAAAGTAATTCCTGTGCGGAGGCTGGTAATTCAGAGATAGCCTTTTCTTCATTTGGCATTAAGTGCTGATAAAAACCCGCTGGTCGCCTTACAGTCTGTGCAGCATTATTAATCAATACATCCAGCCTGTCATATTGCTGCTCAATAAAATTACAGAAAATCTCTACGCTAGGAATATGTCTTAAATCCAAGCCATGAATTTTCAGTCTATGCTTCCATTTGTGGTAATCGTCTTCTTTCGCAAAACGAAGCGCTGAATCAACCGGAAAACGGGTAGTTGCAATCACAGTGGCACCTGCCCTCAGCATCATTAACGTAATATGATAGCCAATCTTCAATCGAGAACCCGTGATCAGTGCCACCTGACCGGTTAAGTCTGCGCTTTGGTAGCGCTTGGCATAATTGAAATCACCGCAGCTTGGGCACATCGTATCATAGAAATGATGCAGAATGTCATATTGATTTTTACAAACATAGCACTCACGAGGATTTTCCAATTTTACATCAGACTTGGGAATCTTGCCTGTTAAAGCAATCATTTTGGGAGCCTCAAAAACTAAAGCCTCGCGGGCACTTCTTATTCCTGTCTTATTTCTTGCAGCTTTATCCTTTTCTTTGATTTTTCTCTTTTCAGATTTCCTGGCTTCTTTCTTTCTCCTTCGAAATTCTTCCCTGCTCGGTCTAGAAAATAGGCCTGCTGCCATCAGCAAGGCTGTTCTTTTCTCTTTGGGGATGTTAAAAATTTGATTGGTATCCAAATTCAATGTCTCTAGAAGAGAAATGCAATCATCAATTTGTTCTTCACTGAAAGCTTTGGGCTTGCTTTCTTCCTGAATTTCTGTCATATATCAATTTTGAAGCCACAAAAATAGTCATGAATATT
>NZ_JAGXGF010000113.1 GCF_024636815.1 Marivirga sp. | reverse complement strand
ATTTACTAACTGCGGATGCCCTCCTTGTTCTTTTACTTTAGCTTTTAGGTCCTCGTATTTTTTATTTAAGGATTTTAAATCCGTATTAACTTTAATATTCTTTTCTGTTGAAATAGTATTCACCAGTAGTGTTTTTTCTTCAATGCTTTGCTGGTAAAATGATTCTATCTCTGAATAGGGCTTATTATTCACTGATAGATTTTCCAATTCATTGATTTTGTCAGTTAATTGTGCTCTATCATAAATTAACCACCCTAATGACAGTAGAATTGCAATTGATGCAGCCATCATCCAGACAGATTTATTACTGCCCTTATTTTTTGATATTTTTGATTCAATTTTGTCCCAACTATTTTCAGGATTAAAATCTGAATCAAAATCGTTTTTATTATCCTTGATAAATTGCTCCAGTTTGTCTGTTACCCTTTTCATCTGTTTTATTTTGCCTCGAATTATATTGTTTGGTAGAAAATTAAATCATCGAGATTTATATGTTCAAATAATAGGCCGGTCATTGACCGCTTCATATTGTCTTATAAACTCTTTTATTTTCTTCTTTGCTCTGTGAAATTGAGATTTAGAGGTATTTTCTGAAATTGAAAGTATTTCTGCAATTTCCTTATGTTCATATCCCTCAAATAAATATAAACTGGCTACTGCTCTAAATCCTGTAGGAAGATTATGAATTGCTTTTTTAACGGAATCAACTCTTAAATCAATATCTTCCCAATCTATTTCGTTTTCTTCAAGTATATTTTCATCACTCAATTCATCCATTTTCCATTTGTTTTCTTTTCTTAAGAAATCTAATGCCTGGTTGACCACTATTTTCTTTAACCAAGCACCAAAAGAAGCATGGAAGTCAAATTGATTGATTTTATAATAAGCTTTTATAAATGCTTCTTGTGTAATGTCCTCTGCTTCGTCTCTATTCTTTAAAATTCTTAAAGCAATGTTGAACATTGATTTTGCATAAAACATATATAATTCTTTATAAGCTTTATGGTCGCCATTTTTACAGCTGATTATCAAATCATGATGAATGTGTATACTATTCTTTTCCAATTTTCTTAAATCTATATCAAAGACTCAGGAAATTTTGAGTAGTTGCATGTATTATTAAAATAAGTTAGAAATTTATTTTAATAATAACAGAAAACCAGGAGATACATTAATCGGCAGTATTAGATAGGATTTTGTGTGAAAGTTTAATAGAAAGGAAATTTGTATTTGATCGATAACAAAAAAGGCTAATCCGTTTAGAGATTAGCCTTTTCTATAAATGGTAATAATTTTTAATCTAAGTACATTACTTTTCTTAATGCTTTTACTGTTTTTTCTTTATTAGGTAAAACAGCTTCTAAAAGAGTAGGAGCATAAGAAACTGGTACATCCAAACTATTGACTCTCAATATAGGGGCATCTAAAAAGTCGAAAACTGCTTTCTGTATATTGAATGCTAAATCACCAGAAATAGATGCAAGAGGCCATGCTTCCTCTACTACAACGCATCTGTTGGTTTTCTTTACGGATTCATAAATAGTCACATAATCAATTGGTCTTACAGTTCTTAAGTCAATCACTTCTATTGAGTGACCATCTTTTTCCATTTCTTCAGCTGCAGCATGAGCCACTTTCATCATTTTACCGAAAGAAATTAATGTAGCATCACTTCCTTCTTTCGTGATTTTAGCTTTACCAATTGGTTCCAGATACTCTGATTCAGGAACTTCACCTTTGTCACCATACATTAATTCAGACTCCATGAAGATTACAGGATCATTATCTCTGATGGCAGATTTTAATAGACCCTTAGCATCATAAGGATTAGAAGGAACAACTACCTTTAGTCCAGGAGTATTTGCATACCAATTTTCGAAGTTCTGGGAATGTTGTGAAGCCAATTGACCTGCGTTTCCTGTAGCTCCTCTAAAAACGATAGGAACGTTAAATTGGCCACCAGACATATTCATCATTTTAGCAGCAGAATTAATGATTTGATCAATCGCTACTAATGAAAAATTAAAAGTCATGAATTCTATTATTGGGCGGGTTCCGTTCATTGCGGCACCAACACCTATTCCAGAGAATCCTAATTCAGTAATAGGAGTATCAATTACTCTTTTGGAACCGAATTCATCCAGCATGCCTTGTGTTACTTTATATGCACCATTATATTCCGCTACTTCCTCACCCATAATGAAAACGTTCTCATCACGTCTCATTTCTTCGGACATCGCTTCATTTAGTGCTTCTCTAAATTGAATTTCTCTCATCTATCTTGAAAATTTTACAGGGTAAAAATAGTTATTCAACTGTCAATTACCAACTCAATCTTAATAGTTCCTTAACTTTTCTTGATAAGAGAAGGTTTAAAATGATTTTAATTAAAATTGAGCAAAAAAAAAGCATCCGCTAGCTAGCGGATGCTTTCGTAAAATATTAATTAAATATTACTTTAATGCATTTCTAAATGCTTCGTTTGCAGCATAGTTAGAAAATTCAAGATCTGATAATGCTTTAGATTTTAAATCAGCATCAGCAGCGGTAGCCTTTTCTAAATGGCTAATTACATCACCTTCTTTTCCTAATCTAGCACTTGCAACAGCAGCTAAGTAATGAGATTTTGCATGAACACCTTTTCCTGAAGTTTTTCCAGCAACTTCTTCGAACGTGCTTACTGCATTCTCATAATTTCCTTGAAGCAATAATGCTAAGCCTTTGTTAAACATATTCACTTCAGAGTCAGAAGTGTTTTTCAATGATGTAGAAGCTTCGCTATAATCACCCATCATGATTTCTAAAGCACCTTTAACGCCCATTAAACCTCTTTCGTTTTCACTACTTAAAGTCATTTCGTTAGCTTTAGAAGCTGCTTCATATGCTTTTTCGTAGTTACCTTGCATTGTATAAGCAGTAGCTAGGTTAGCATAAGCTTCAGCATTTTCAGATTTCTTATTAGAAATTTCAAATTGAGTTACAGCTTGTTCAACTAAAGTAGTCATTTCGTTACCTTCAGCATCCATTGCTAACTCTAAATGAATTGCACCATAATTGTTATGAGCAACAGGGCTATCATCATTTTTCTTAGTAGCAGCCTTAAGAAGATTAGCTTTTTCCTCTAAAGAAGGTGTCATGCTTGCAGCATACATTAATTCTTCAAGAGATAAAGTATCAGCTGAAACTTCTTCAGAAGCTACTTGCTTAGCTAAAACAGATATTTCAGCATCTGATTTCTTTTCTTTTACAGTTAAAACTTCAGTTTTAGCTGCTCTTAAGTCAGGATAGATATCTCTAAATACTTTTTTATAAGTAGATAATTTTTGTAATCTATCTTCTTTTTCTACAAAGCTACCTGATCCGTTTACGATATCAGTATATTCACTTTTTTGAGCATCAGTAATGCCATCATAAGCAGCTAATGCTTTTTTGAAGTCAGTCCAGTCTTCAACTACAGGCTTTAAGATAAACTCTATAGAATCCGCCATGCCTTTATAGTCATAACGTCTCATCTGTCTTTTGTAGTAGTTTTCAATAGCTTTAGCTCTATCTTCAGATAAATTGCTATTGATTCTTTCTGGACCTTCAGGAGAGTGAGTACCTGTAATAGTAACAGTTCTTGTTACATTTTTGTCTGCTATAAAAGCATTCAATTTTTGACCTCTATCACTTCTTAATTCAGAAGATTTTAAAACTGATCTTCCTTGATCGAAATAGAAGTTTACGTTAGTTGGCATCAATTCTTCTTTGTTGTTATAACCATGATCAGCATAAGCAGCATGATATGATGGCATAACCATTTGAGAAGTTGCAATGATACCTGTTGCGTAGGTTTTTCTGTCAGTAGAAGCAGTTTTACCATTTTTCTCAATAGTAGCAGTACCTTGCATTACTAACTCGCCTTTTACATTCATATCTTCTTCGTAATTAAAAGAAAATTCTTGGCTAGCTTTTACAGGTTCAGTATCACTATTAGGATAATCTGCTTTTATAAAGTCAACTGCATCTAAAGCAATTTCTTTATCGCCATATACATAATAAGGATTTACCGTATAAGTGATTCCGTCTTTAAGCATTTTAGATGGTAATTGAAAATCTACAGTAAATGCTACCTCTTCGCCATGAAGCTCTAGAGGATTTGGAGTTACATCGATAGCTTGCTCTTCAGCGGCTTGCATCATCTTGTTTAATGCACAACCTGAAAAAGTCATTGTTCCTAAGAGAACAGCTGCGTAAAATAATTGTCTCATTTGATTCATTATTTGATTATGTTTGGAAGTTAATGCGAAATTATATTTATATTGGAACTATTCCAATGTATTTAGTAAATTTAAAAAAAGAAATCTAACTTTATCGAATAATTAACGAGGCTTTTGCCTTATTTGTTTAAATTTAAGGGATATTATGAAAAAAGTTCAACAATTCATCGAAAATCAAGCCTTTGGCGTCTGCACCCGACTGGGTGAAATGATGGATATACCTACTTCTCATATTAGAATATTTTTTATTTATTCCTCGTTTTTAGCTTTTGGTTCCCCAATTTTATTGTACTTGGTCTTAGCTTTTATACGTGATGTACGAAAAATGTTGAGAAGAGGTCGGTCAAAATGGTATTATTAACTAATATCAACCTTTATATCCGGAATTTTTAGATAATCATTTCTAATGACTCAATTTATTAAAAGCCCCTTAGTTAAGGCTAGATGGGCGATTAGTACTATTTTTTTCTGTTATGGTCTAACATTTGCAAGTTGGGCATCCCGAATCCCTAGTATTCAAGAAAAATTTTCTCTTTCAGAAGCAGAATTAGGTACCTTACTTTTAATGTTGCCAATTGGCTCTTTTATATCTTTGCCCATTGCTGGAGTATTAGTGGCTAAATGGAACAGCTTTTTAGTCACGCGTCTTTCCATTGTGCTTTATCTAATCTCTTTAGTAGCTATTTCATTATCAGAAAATGTATATATACTTGGCTTAGTATTATTTCTTTTTGGATTGATGGGAAATATGGTAAATATTGCCATCAATACACAAGCAGTAAGTTTAGAGAAAGAGTATAAGAAGAATATAATGGCAAGTTTCCATGGTATGTGGAGCTTGGCCGGTTTTTTTGGTGCGGTTATAGGCGCTTACATGATTGGTAGTGAAATTTTATTGCAATATCATTATGCTATCATTTTTGTTGCCAGCATTCTTGCAGCTGTTATAAGTTTTAAATTCCTGATTAAATCAGATTTAGATGAAGATAAAGATAAACCAATCTTTGTAATTCCTGATAAATCATTGTTATTGTTGGGAGTAATAGCCTTTTGCTCTATGATGTGTGAGGGTACCATGTTTGATTGGAGTGGTGTTTACTATAAAAAGGTTGTAGATGCTCCAAAAGACATATTGGGCTTAGCATATACCTTTTTTATGGTAAGCATGGCTGGGACTAGGTTTGTTGTGGATTATTTTACAAGTAAGTTTGGTGTGAAGAGAGTGGTGTTTTTTAGTGGAGCACTGAATTTTTCTGGCCTATTAATTTTAATTTTGTTCCCAGGAAAAGTCATTTCATTGGTTGCATTCTTTATTATTGGAGCTGGGGTATCCTCAGTGGTACCTTTAGTATTTAGTTTGGCAGGAAAATCCAAAACAATGAGTTCAAGTGTTGCACTTGCTGCAGTATCTACAATGGGATTTTTTGGATTTTTATTGGGCCCGCCTCTAATTGGATATTTGGCCGCTTGGTTTAATCTACAAGCTTCCTTTACTTTCATAGCCTTGATGGCTTTATGCGTTACATTATTGGCTACTCAAATTAAGAATAATTCGTATTCTTAAATTTTACGCTGATTTTAAATTATTCCATTGCTGTAATTTTGGATTCATCACCTTAAACCATAGTGGTGGAATATGTGCCAACAGGATCATAGTTGGATAACCAGCTGGAAGTTGTGGGGCTTTTTCATAATCATCCAAAACCTGATAACGTTTTATTGCATTGAAATGATGATCTGAATGCCTTTGTAATTGAAATAAAAAGAAATTACTAACCATATGGTTCGCATTCCATGAATGATGTGGTTCCACTCTTTCATATCTATTTTCATCGATTTTTTTCCTTCTTAAACCATAATGCTCGACATAGTTCACTGCCTCTAAAAGAGAAAAAGCCAAAAAGCTTTGGGCGAAAAAGAAAGCAAATGGAATCCATGTAAATTGCCCTATTATTAAGCTAATACCGAATGTTAAAGCAGCTGCAAAAATAAAAGGTAAGATCGTAAACCATATCATTTGGTTATGAATAGAGAATTTTGATTTGCCTTTTCTTTCCAAACTCTTGTTTTCTATTTCCCACGCACTTAAATAACCTTTTGTAACCGATCTCCACCAAAAAGCGTAGAAGCTTTCATTTTCACGGCTAGTGGCTGGATCTTCTGGAGTGGAAACTCGCACATGATGACCCTTATTATGCTCAATGTAGAAGTGCATATAACTCACTGTCATTAAAAGTACTTTACAGTAAAAGCGTTCTAATTTAGATTTTTTATGGCCTAGTTCATGCGCAACAGTAATTCCAATTCCTCCAGTTGAAAGTGAAACTGCAATAGTAAATGTTATCCATTCGAAAATGCTTAGTGATTGAGTTGATGCTGCCCATACAGCCCAAATTATAAAAGCTAATTGAAAGAAAGTCCAACAGTAGGTGATAAATCTATAATAGAAGTCATTTGCAACTGATTTAGTAGCGTCTTTCGGCACATTACTGCGATCTCTGCCAACAGTTGCATCAATTGCTGGAATTAAAGCATATACAAAAATCAAAGTAGATAAATTGGCAATTCCACCCAAATAGAATCCTAAAATAGTTAATGATGGAATTATAAAAGCACTAAAATAACCTATTTTCTTTAACCAATGCATCTCTTACTAATTTATAGGATTTTAAAATAATCTTCCTAAAATAGGGTGTTTACCCCTATAAACCAATTTGGATTTGAAATAATTCTTAAATTTCAAAAACTATTTCTCCACCAAAAAGCTTTTGAAATCCTCTGTATTAAAGTTGCTCATCCCTTCTTTTCTAAATGCGATCTCACCATTTTTAATCACAAAAGTTGTGGGTAATATTTGGGATTTTAATTGTTTAGGGCTTTTTAATTCTTGAAAAATCGGTAATTCATACTCCTTTTTAGCTTTGAATTTTATGGCTTTATTAAAGTCATTGTCTTTTGATATCATTAAAAAGACGACATCAGGATTATCTTTTAATTGTAGGTAAAGTTTTTCTATGTGAGGCATTTCTCCCAAACAAGGAGGACACCAGGTAGCCCAATAGTTGATGAAAATTGTTTTGTCTTTTAGGTCACTGTATGCAATGATTTCTCCTTCTGGGGTTACTAATTCCCCATCAAAATTAAAGGGTGTTGTATTTCCCTCTTCAATGGATGGAGTGAAAATGTGAGTGGCTAAAAACCAAGATTGAATTTTCCCCATTACAGGCGTATGCCAACCTGTGAGGTATAATGTTCCAAATATTGCTATCATTATGCCCCAGCTAATAGCCTCCTTTTTCCAATTTATCTTCTTACTCATTATCTATTTCTGAAATTAAATTAGTGATGAATTCTTTATTAGAATCATCAAATTTTAACTCCGCTGAGATAAGATAGTTGTGTATAGAAGTTAAATTATCATAATTAGCTTCTTGGATATGTTTTGGTATTTTAAAGAGTCTGTCGTCATCTTTATTTAAAGCAGCATCAGGTCTATTAAAAAAATAGGGTTGTAAAGTCTTATTACAGCTAATGGCTATTTTGTCAATCTCAAAATATTCATCCCACTCAGCTATTTTTTCGTTTATTTCTTCAAAAAAATGATCAGTTCCAGCCAGTCTGACTCTAGAACCCGCCTTTGATTTACCTTTGGTTTTAAGATGCTTTATTTGACTTTTTCCTTGCTTTTGGCGCACCATATAGGCTTTCACCATTTTATGTTCCACTATTTGAACTTCCTCTGAATAAGCCAAAGCAGCTGCTCCCGAATGGATTAAAATGATAAGGAAATTTGAAGAGTTTAGTGTATGATTTAAGTAGGTAAAAGAAAAAGGTAAGCGGATCGAGATTGATTGTTTTTCAAAGAATGATAATTGATGTTTTGAATTATCATATTCTGAATTCCCGTATTGACGATTGAGATTTTTTAATAATTGTTCAAGTTGCTCATCATCATATATTTTAAGAATGCTTTGTTCAGCCATTTAGGATAAATATAATGATTAATTAAGGTTGTTAAAGATACGCCTCTTATTTATGGGCTTTTTCTATGGCATTATTGATAATTGCACAAGCTTTTTCAATTTCATCGTCACTTATAGTCAGGGGTGGAGCTATCCTAAAACTATCTGGGCATGACAGGAACCAAAAACAGATTACGCCATTATTTAAACACTCCTGGACAATCTTGTTTACAATTTCATCAGAATCAAATTCAAAGGCGAACATCATCCCTTTTCTTCTCACTTCTACTATAGCAGGATGATTGATTAGTTTTTCAAATTTTGCACCTTTTCGTTCTACTTCATTAAGAAAATCACCTTCTAATATCACTTTAATTGTAGCTACTGCTGCTGCGCAACTCATAGGGTTTCCGCCAAAAGTGTTGATATGACCTAACATCGGATTTTTTGTAAATAGATCCATGTGGTCTTTATTAGCTATAAATGCTCCTAATGGCAATCCACCGCCCAGTGCTTTTGCAGAACATAAAATATTTGGCTCAACACCAAAATGTTCAAATGCAAAAAGTTTTCCTGTTCTACCAATACCGGATTGAATTTCATCCATAATTAGCATTGCGCCTGTTTCATTACATTTTATGCGTAATGCTTCTAGAAATTGTTGTTCCGGGATTCTGATACCTGCATCTCCTTGTATGGTTTCAATTACCACACATGCGGTTCTTTCTGTAATTAAGTTTAAATCTTCAAATTGATTTAGCCTTAAGAAGCCGACATCGGGTAGGAGGGGTCTAAATCTGTATTTTTTCTTTTCATTAGACGAAATACTCAATGCACCATGCGTACTCCCATGATAAGCTCCTCGAAAAGACAGTAATTCTGTTCTTCCAGTGACTCTTTTAGCTAATTTTAAAGCCCCCTCAATAGATTCAGCACCGCTATTGCAGAAATAAATGCTATTGAGATGTTTGGGAAGATTATCTGTTAGGATTTTAGCTAATTCATTAACTGAGGATTGCACATACTCACCATAAACCATGATGTGCATATGCTTCTCCAGTTGTTTTTTTACGGCACCAATCACCTCAGGGTGTTGATGTCCTAAGTTACTTACTGCAATTCCTGAGATAAGATCCATATACGATTTACCATCTGTAGTATGCAAATAAATCCCATTAGCGCTCTCTACTTCCAGTAAAAAGGGAAATGGAGAGGTTTGAGCTATGTGGTTTAGAAATATGTCTTTTTCAGATTGTTGCAATTTCAATTGATTATACTTTTGCTAATTTATCTACCAATTCAATATATTCTTTCTTTGCATCCTCTGATGGCTTGCCTTTCAATTCTTCCCAGGCATTGAATTTAGCAATAGCTTTAAAGTCAAAACCACCTGGTCTTTCGCCAGTAATATCACCTTCATCTCCTTGCTTGTAGAGCGCATATAATTTAAGTAATTCCTCGTTAGATGGTCTTTCTTTGATATCAGTTTTGGATCTTTCAGCTGCTTTTTGGAAATCTTCTTGTAAGCTCATATTTGTATTTTAAATATTTCTGTAAAATTAAAAAAGTCAACCTATATTCATAGATTGACTTTAAAAATTAATTATTAATTAAATTCAATTACCTTTTGTTCACATCAAC
Source organism: Marivirga sp. (assembly GCF_024636815.1). GTDB lineage: Bacteria > Bacteroidota > Bacteroidia > Cytophagales > Cyclobacteriaceae > Marivirga. The sequence continues at coordinate 8,113 of NZ_JAGXGF010000113.1, read as the reverse complement.
ATAAGATCTTAAATTTTCTCCAGTATAAACCTGTCTTGGTCTTCCTATAGGCTCATTGTTTTCTCTCATTTCTTTCCACTGAGCGATCCAGCCTGGAAGACGTCCTAAAGCAAACATTACAGTAAACATCTCCGTAGGAATTCCCATTGCTCTGTAGATAATGCCTGAATAGAAATCAACATTAGGATAAAGCTTTTTCTCTACGAAATATTCATCTTTCAATGCTATTGCTTCTAACTCCTTAGCAATATTTAATAATGGATCGTCAACTCCTAATTGATCTAGTACATCATCAGCAGCTTTTTTGATGATTTTAGCTCTAGGATCGAAATTTTTATAAACTCTATGACCAAATCCCATTAAACGGAATGGATCATTTTTATCTTTAGCTTTAGCAATAAATTTAGAAGTATCTCCACCATCTTTTTCTATTTGCTCTAGCATTTCTAAAACGGCTTGGTTAGCTCCACCATGTAGAGGTCCCCAAAGGGCATTGATACCCGCAGATATTGATGCATATAAACTTGCTTGAGAGCTTCCTACAACTCGTACAGTTGATGTAGAACAATTTTGTTCATGATCTGCATGCAAAATTAATAATGTATCCAAAGCTTTAGCAACCACTGGATTTACTTTATATTTTTCAGCAGGTAAGGCAAACATCATTTTTAAGAAGTTTGAATCATAATCCAATTCATTGTCCGGATAATTTACGGGATGCCCTATTTGATTTTTAAATGCCCAAGCTGCAAAAGTTGGCATTTTAGATAATATTCTGATTATACTCAAATCAACTTCTTTAGCTGATCTGTTGGGATCTAAGGATTCTGGATAAAATGCAGTTAATGAGCAAACCAATGAAGATAAAACTCCCATAGGATGCGCATTTGATGGGAAGCCATCTAAGATTTTTTTGATATCCTCATGAACGAGTGTGTGAGTAGTAATCTCATTTTGAAAATGCTCTAACTGAGGTTTTGTAGGTAATTCACCGTAAATCAACAAATAAGATACTTCTAGAAAAGATGATTTTTCCGCTAGCTCTTCAATTGAATATCCTCTGTATCTTAAGATACCCTCTTCACCATTTAAAAAAGTTATCGCACTTTTAGTAGATCCAGTATTTTTAAAACCAGGATCTATAGTAATAAGTCCAGTATCAGCTCTGAGTTTACTAATATCAACAGCTATTTCTTTTTCTGTACCTTCAATAACGGGTAAGTCGTAATCTTTTCCTGCGTATGATAATTTTGCGTGATCTGACATGTATATTTAATTATATTAAATGTTGAAACAATGGTTTAATAATTCACAAAATTAAGTAAAAAATTACTTTAATAAAACTGTGATTGTATTAACAATTCTAATTGACAAAATATATTATATAATTGGAATTACGCCATCAGGAAATTATGGTTTTAAAAAATTGATTATTTTACAAACCAATTAAATTTTATGATTAGTCTAAGATTACCAGTTTTTTTCTATTCAATTTTCCCTCTGAATTTTTTGTTATAATATGGTAAACACCGGAGGCCAATCCATTTAGATCTAATTCAGTTTTGGAGATGCCTTTCTCGATTTTTGATTCCTTAACCAATGCACCCTTGGCATCAAGGATGAAGATTTGTAAATCTTCTCTTAATTCATGATTGAAAACTAAATTAACGTTGCCTCTGCTTGGATTAGGATAGAGTTTCAAACCAAGAGACTCAAATCCTTTTTCAATATTAAGAACCTTTTTAGGTTTTTTAAACTGATTTACCGGGACCATTTTTATTTCTACAATACTATTTGTATTTCTATCTTGAACAATTGTGGCGATAGCTAAATCATCGTTAGTATAAATTGAATTAACTTCCCATTCGTAATTTTCATTAGTGGTTTCGGAAATTGAATTTAGCTTAATACCATTAATATTAGGAAGTATTTTCCGAACAATATTATTTAATTGATCTACTTGCGGCACAGAATCTTCAACTACAAAGAAATAAGCGATTAGATTTCTTGTAGTATCAGTATTAGGACTTAAAGTCGCTTTAAATCGTATAGTATTTTCATCAGCACTTTCATCTATCAAAATATCTACTAAATTAGTTGGTTCCAATAAAGATCTTCGAGTTACTCGATTTTGAAATTCTTGAGATAATTCATCATTAGAATCAAAAATATCACCATTGAACAATTCACCATCAATAACCACTTTAGGACTTTCTTCAATGCTATAAATACTTGCCCTAGCATCCATTTCAACAGAATTTCTCATGTTAATGGAATCAGGTTCAGGAATTGAAATATGGAAATTTAAAGGTAAAATATCCTTACCAATAGTAGAAGATAATAAACTTTCAACATTTGTTCTATTGGTGATATACTTATCTGAATTAAGATTAGTAAAGTTTTCAATTAATACGAGTTTCTGTCTTTCTCCAACATAGATATTATCGATAGCCATACCATCCGGAGTACCACTATATCTATCACCTTTAAAATTAATTCTAAATGTTACACTTGAAAGATCATTAATTAAATTATCATTAATGATATGCGCTACCCTTATCCAGTTTCTGTTTTCATTTGTGAAATTCCAAGCATAATTTAATCGATTTGATTCTTCATCACCAATAGGAATGGAAGTATTAATATTATACCAATTTAATTCATCATTTACCTGACCAAAAACAAACCAATTTTCACCATTAGTAGTATATTCTAATATAGCACCTTCAAAGTTTTCACTTTGAACATCTAACCACATATCAAATGCAATCATAGGCTTTTTTAAATCTGTTAAATCGAATGTTGGCCCTACTAAAAATGAATTTTCATCTTCTCTATAACCTGATGGAAGACTATCAGGATAAGCAGCTGTTTTCCAAATTTTCTGTGGATTTGGATTATCATTTTTACCTTCAAATGCACCATTTGGATAATCATATATCCATGAACTTTCAATATTATCAATTGATTCTGTGTACCAACCGCCAGAACTCTCATTGAATGTTTCAAAATATGGATATGAAACAATTGCTGGAACAATATTTATGGTTTTGGTAATTGTATCAGAGCAACCTAAAGATGATTCTATGATTAATCGAACGTCATATGCATCAGCTATTTCGTAATTATAGCTAGGGTTTTCTAGAGATGATGTGTCCGTATCTTCACCTTGAACACCAAAATCCCATTGATATGATATTATTCTATTGATACTAGGATCTCCATTTAGAACATCAAGTACACTTTGATTTGTGAATTGGGTTGGTTCAGCTCCAGAAGTACTGGTTTTTAGATTACTAACGGAGAAGTCTGCTTTTTGAATATTTCCAACATTTATGGTGGTAGTTGTTTCAAAAACACACCCTAAAGCAGTTGTTCCTATTATAGTAATATCTTTTACACCTGCAGAGCTAAATTGCTCGATTTGTCCCTCTTCATAAATTCTGTTTGGAGATCTTTCATACTCTAGTTGAAAAGATATTAATGAATCTTGCTCGTAATTATATCCTGGGTTTATGAAAATTTGCACTGCATTATCAACATCGCACAAATTCTGATAGTTAATTGTTATTTCAGGTTCAGGAATTCTTTTCAACGTTTTGGTAGTTACAGCAGTACAACTTGTTTCTGCTTCAAAAATCGTATAAGAGATATCCACTTCTTCTAAACCTTCTACTTCTGTTGAATTCCCGTCAAAATAGGTAATCCCCCCAATGATAACGATTCCCAAACCACTGAAATTCCCTCCGTTTTGCGCTGGATCAAGTTCAAGAAAAGCATTAGAACAGAAAAACCCATCACTGTCGTCAGTATCTACTTCAAAATTTGAATTTGGACCATTTGTTACTTCCACTGGGGTTTCAGCTGAATTAACGCATCCATTATCATTTGTAAATTCATAGGTTATGGTATATGGACCACCAACAGTAGCCACTGAAGGATCAAAGAAATAACTTCCATTTTCTTCAAATACTCCTCTTCCTGAGAAAACCCCACCTATTGGACTTCCAGTAAGTTCTTGAATTCCGTTTCTTATGCAATAAAGATCATTTGGAAATGGGTCGCCAGTTATGGCTACATTTGGAAGTAGATTAATGGTAAAGGTAACTTCATCATATGAAGTAGTACATGGACCGCTTCCATCAGGATCATTTGCTGTAAACCTTAATGTTACATTGTTTCCGTATTCACTTTCGTTAGGAATATAGGTGGTGATTGGTGATGTTACAGAGCTAAATATGCCCGCACCGCCACTCCATTGGCCACTTCCAGCACCATTTATAAGCTGTGCTTCTAAAGTTAAATTATCTCCTTCACAAATATCTTCCACAGGTAATATTTCCACAATTGCATTTGGATTAATGATAACTGAAATTACTTCAGAATTTCCAGCGCAGCTACCATCAAGTAATTTTGGTGTAATAGTGTAAATCACTGTATCTCTTTGACCTGATACAGAATTTGTCAAATTACCACCCACTACTGTAGCAGTACTGTCAACAGCTCCAGACTGATTGTTTGAAACAGTCCATTCAAATTCAATATCGTTAAGGTGAAGATTATTAACCAGAGTTATTGGTAACTCAAATTCTTGCTCACTACAAACGAAATATTCATTCTCTATAGTTTCAAATTGAATTTCAGGTGCTACTGAAATAGTTATTTCCTCACTAGTACCAACACAGTTATCATTTAAAGGTGTTATTTCGTAAACAATATCTTGATAATCACCTGAAGTATTTATCAAGTCCAAAATAATATCTCCTGTTCCTGATAATTCAATTCCTTCAATAATTGAAGTGTCACCTGAGATTAAACTCCATTCAAAATTAGAGGATGCTATATTTGATTCCGGGATAAACGTAAATGTCTCATTAGAACAAGTTGTGAATTCCAAATTAGTATTTGTTATTGTAGCATTAGGTAACACTCTAACTTCAAAAGTTTTAGATGGACCCTGACATCCATTTACAATTGAATAAACAGTTATATTCGCAACATTATCATTAGTTTCAGAACTATTCACGGCTGTAAACCCAGCTGGAGTTATAAATTGATCTGTATCCCCTGAGCTATTATTTATACCTATTGTTAAGTTATCAATAGTCCAATAATAAATTTGAGCATCATTTACATTACTTAAAAATTCAATATTTACAAAATCACCTTCACAAAATGTAGTATCAACATTTAATATTACTGGAGAAGGTTTTAATGTGATTTTAAACGAATCAGCAATGCTAAAGCAGCCATTGCTTTCACTAAGATATTTTACATAGCCCTCTATTTCACCACCAGTTATATTTTCAGCTAGTTCAAAGCCAGGAAAATCACCAGTTCCTGATGCCGCTGAACCATCTCCAATTAAAATTGGATTTGTGATTTCCCAACTGAATGTTCCTGTGCCTGAATCATGAGTAAAAGTTCTATTGCTTACCATATCTCCTGCGCAAAGCAATGGTTCATCAGCTTCTGCAGAGACTACAGGTCTGTTTTTCAGTGTTACTACAAAAGATTCATTACTTTCACAACCATCTTTTTCAGCATTGACTGTAATGTTTGAGGTAATATCACTACCACTAGTATTTATAGCTGTAGTGAATTCTATATTTTGACCATTCAGGACTGGCCCACTTGAGAAAAGTGAATTGTCCGACACAGTTAAAGTGAAATTAACAGCCGTTAAATCTGTTAATATAGGAATAGAAACAGAATCTTCCGAGCAATACTCTACATCTGGTAAAGCAGTAAAGACTGGAGTTGGATTCAAAGTTAAGGTGAATACTTCTGCTGGACCTTGACATAAATTATTGGTAGGAGTTACAGTTATTTGGGCTATAATTTTACTTCCAGTAGTATTAGATGGTACCGTAAAGCTGATATCACCTGATCCTGTAGCTGCAAGGCCAATATCAGTATTGTTATTCGTCCAACTATAAGTTGTACCTGTAGATAAGCTATTAGTAAAGTTAACACTATAGACATCTCCTGCACACAGCTCAGTATCTGCAACCGCATTCATGATAGGAGTTGGTTTGAGAGTTATTTCGAAATTTTCCTGATCACTTACACAACCATTCCAAGTACTCGTAATAGTGATATTTGAAGTAATAGGAGATGTTGAATTATTAGTGTTTGCTGTGAAAGCAGGGATATCTCCTGTTCCTGAACTTGAAGGGAGACCTATGGCAGATGCATTGGTTGCTGTCCAGGTAATGGTGCTTGCACCCCCTGAATCATCAGCTAAAGCTATAGAAGATATTGCATCTCCCGGACATATTTCTAAATCAGCTTGCAGATTGATTACTGGTTTCGGTTTCACTGTCACTGTGAAAGTTTTAACAGAACTTACACATCCATTTTTAGTTGCAGTAACTTGAATAGTACTGACTATATCTACGCTTGTTAAATTTTCATCAGCATTCACGTTAATATTTCCGGTACCTGAAGTTGGAATACCTGAAGCCGTATTGTCATTATTCCAGGAATAAGTCACCCCAGTTAAGTTTGCAGTGAAATTTGTAATTACATTTTCAAATGAGCAAACGATAATGTCAGTTGGAGTATCCACATCAGGTAAAGGAAGAATTTGAAAATCAACTGTTGTATTGTTTTCGCATCCTGTATCAGTGTTGGTTACGTTCACATAAAGAAGATCATTGTCTACTATAGTGTAGTTTGATAAATCCCCAACTGCAATTTGGTTTGTAGGATTCAGATCAGCGGTAGTAAACCATTCAAATGTATAATTTCCTGTTTGATTATTTATTTCAGGATGGGTCTGAGTTAGGTCAACAGTGGCCTGACCATCACCCACGTTGTTTTCGCAATAAGATTTATTGAGTGCGGTAGCCATTGGAAGTGGGTTTACTATGAAATCGACTTCTGATACATTGAAACAGTTAGTAGACTTGAAGGTAATCTTAGCATAGTAAGTTGAACCATTGCTTACATTTACAGAAGTTTCATCCGTCACTGGATTAGTTAAGGTACTGTTAGTGAACCATTCTATATTGACATTTGCCTGAGGTTCACTTGTAACCTCAGTATTATAATCAGTAAGATTTACATTAGAAATACCATTTCCTGCTGTATCCTCACATAATGAATAAGATTGATATGTTACATTAGGTAAAGATCTAATAGTTAGAGTATGTTCCTTAATATCATCTGGACAAGTGGCAGAACCCGATGCAACAAATTCAAAAATGACATCACCGAAATAACTACCATTTGGGGTGTAAATAGCCTCCCAAGAAGCGGTATTATTAACAGTAGTAGCATCGAGTGTACCCGCAGCATCGATCGAAGCCCCTTGCCCGGCTTTGACTTGCCATTCTCCATTATCAGCACCACCACCAATAGTTCCGGCCAAGGTGAAAGGATCTGCTTCGCAAACCTCGGTAGCGGTTGTAGTAATATTAGCAACAGGCAAATCGTTGATAATTAATTCTTTGGTATCTACTGCATCAGCGCAAGACCCATTTCCTGTAACTGTAAGAGTTAAGATGATAATATTTCCCGCGTCTCCTGTAACTGGTGAATAAGTAGGGGTTAAGGAGTTAGCATTAGCTAAAGAACCAAGTCCATCATGTGTCCAGGTGATACCAACACTATTATTCACTACAGCATCATTTACTGTATAAGTTGAACTCACACAAATTTCATCATTAGCACCTGCAAAAGCAGTAGGCTCAGCAGTAATACTTAAAATCATGGTGTCAGAAGTGTCATTACATGTCCCATTTCCGGTTGCTTTGAGGGTTAGAACTACGGATCCGTTGCTAATGTCATTGATACCTGGAGAATATATCGGTTCAAGGATTGTATTGTCAGAGAATGTACCATCACCGGCAGAAGACCAGAGGATTGCAGCGTTGTTACTAACAGAAGGCACAGATTCAGTTAAATCATATGAACTGTTAGAACAGGTTTCACCATTAGTGCCAGCATCAGCGGTCGGTAAATTAATTACCGTTAAGGTTGCAGCTGTACTGCTTGCCACGGCATTACATTGGCTAGCGGCTCCATTGCTGACTACAGCACGGTATTGATAGCCATTTTCAGTACTGCTGATGCTGGTTAAGGTTAAAGAAGCGGTAGTTACTCCACT
>NZ_JAGXGF010000112.1 GCF_024636815.1 Marivirga sp. | reverse complement strand
ATGATCCACCTAAAACAAAAAATCAAGGCATACAGGGGGTTCTTTTTCCTGAATACGGCTAAAAATGGACTAAACTTAACTAGGATTAGGTTTTTCTCTCTATTTTGAATTATTTAGGACAGCATTGATATTTATTCATTTATGGTAAAAAGTATATTTAAAAAAATGAAATGAAATGCCCGAAATCATCGACCTAAGCAAAGAAATTTATGCGGGAATGCCTGTTTTCAAAGACCTTCCTCAGGTTAAAATGGAAATCCATAATTCGCATGAAGAATGGGCTGGCATTAAAAACCCAAAGAAAAGAACTCCTGCCGTTCATAAACTAGAACTTGGAGAGCATACTGGCACACATGTAGATGCCATCAATCACATGGCTCAGCAATATGAAGGCCAATCTATTGACAAAATGCCCTTATCAATGTTTTACACAGAAGGGTTTTGCTTAGATTTTTCGCACAAAAAGCTAGCAGAATTAATAGAGCCTCATGAAGTTGAATCGGCTTGTAAACAAGCTAAAGTAGAAATCAAAAAGGGTGATACTGTCCTCCTTTATACGGATCATTACAGAAAACATTTTAATAAAACAGATTGGGGAAATGGTCCTGGTATTTCTGCTGAAACAGCCCGTTGGCTAGGAGCGCAAAAAATTTCAGCTTTTGGTGTTGAAACCATGTCTCCAGGTGTTAGAAAAGTTTCCAATAAAGAAGTCCATCACATTTGTGGAGAATTGGGCTTTACCCATTATGAAAATATGATCAATCTGCACCAACTAATTGGAAGAGGGAGATTTCGCTTTATCGCATTTCCCTTAAAAATCCGTGGTGGTACAGGTTCTCCTGTTAGAGCTGTGGTGGTTTTTGAATAGTATATTATATATAATTAAGTATTTCCGCAAATAAAATATTATTACCCTAATAAAATATTACTACCCTTTCCATAAATCAATAAATCCTTACCTTAGTAGATTATCATGAAATGATTTTAAATAAATACCTCTTAAATCACATTAAAAATCAAACTATTTAAACCTTTAATTAATGAGAAAATTAATTTTAATAATTTCACTAGGACTACTACTAACTAATTGTACATCTGAAAAGAAAAGTGACAAAGAACAAAAAGTTGAATTTAATGAAGAATTAGCCAATGAATTATTAGAGCTAAAAGAAATTGATCAGCTAGCTGCAAACTCTAAACCTAAGCAATATGAACATTTGAGTAATAACGAATGGCAATCAGTTAAGGATAGCATTTTTAGAAAAAATAAAACCAGAGCAGAAGAAATTTTAAATAAATACGGTTACCCAGGATATGACTTAGTTGGAGAAAAAGGTTCCTTTAGCTTTTGGCTAATAGTACAACATTGTGATTTTGACCCTGAATTTCAGAAAAAGGTGCTCTTAGAACTAAAAAAACAAGTGGACAATGGGAATGCCAATTCCAGAAATTTTGGATTACTCACCGATCGAGTGAGGCTTAATACTGGAAAAAAGCAAGTTTACGGTACGCAAGTAACCTATATCTCTAGCCAATGCCGTGCAATTCCAAAGCCACTAAAAGACAGCGCAAACGTAAATAAAAGAAGAGCTGAAGTTGGATTAGAACCTATTGAAGAATACTTGAACTTGATGTCTGAAATGCATTTTGAAATGAATAAAGAAAATATGATAAATAGAGGAGTTACAGAACCATATGTTTATAAAACGCAGTAGGAAATAAAGTTATAATACTTTAGCATCTCATTTTAAAAAAAGAAAAGCGATGATCTCACAACCATCGCTTTCTCCTTTTAGCTATTCATAATATCTTCAATTTCATCTACTTCAATCGGAATATTGCCCATCATGTCGTGATGACCATCTTTAGTGATGACCACATCGTTTTCCAAACGAATGCCTAAGCCTTCACTTTGAATATAAATTCCGGGCTCTATAGTGAATACCATACCTGGCTCAAACTCCCTGTAAATATTTCCTACGTCATGAACATCCAATCCAATGTGGTGAGAGGTTCCGTGCATGAAATACTTTTTATAAGCTGGGTTTTTAGGGTCTTGATTTTTAATATCGGTTTTATCCAATAAGCCCAAGCCTAATAACTCACTTTCCATCAACTTTCCTACTTCTTTATGATATTCAGGAATTCTGTTCCCTGGCTTTAAGATTTTATAACATTCCTTCATAACCCTCAATACGGCATTATAAACATCTTTCTGACGTTGAGTATATCTTCCGTTCACAGGAATTGCACGTGTCATATCAGCATTATAGTTACCATATTCTGCTCCCACATCCATTAATAAAAGCTCACCGTCTTTGCAGACATCTTTGTTTTCTATATAGTGCAATACACAGGCATTTGCTCCGGAAGCCACAATTGGTGTATAAGCAAAACCTTTAGAACCTTGTCTTACGAATTCATGCAAAACTTCAGCCTCAATTTCATATTCCTTTACACCAGGCTTTACATATTTTAAAGTTCTTCTAAATGCATCTTCTGTAATTTTACAAGCTCTTTCCATTTGAGTGATCTCCTGAGGATCCTTAATCGCTCTAAGATCATATAAAATAGGCGCTGCTTTTCTGTACTGATGGGCAGGATATCTATCTTGCAACCATTTGATGAAACGCATATCTCTTGTTTCAACAGGAGTAGCATTTCTGATATGTTCATTGGTGTTAATAAAAACTTGCTCAGCTTCCGCCATTAAAGTATTAAATACCGTTTCAAATTGTGATAACCACATCACAGTAGGAATACCTGATGCTGCAGTAGCTTCCTCTTTAGTGTATTTATGCCCTTCCCAAACAGCTATATGCTCATTGGTCTCCGTTACAAATAAAATCTCTCTCCAGCCATCATTATCAAAATCTGGAAATAAAACCAAAATGCTTTCTTCCTGATCAATACCAGTCAAATAAAACAAATCACTGTTTTGCCAGAAGGTCATAGTGCCATCCGCATTCATAGGCATCACATCATTGGAATTAAAAACTGCCAATGAACGAGCTGGCATTTGCTTCATGAAATTTTTGCGGTTCTTTATATATAGGGATGAATCTAAAGTTTTGTACCTCATAAAAATTACTATTTATTTCAAATTAATCGTTTAAGCTTCGTAAATTTCAAATTTACATTTTATTATCTCATTCAACATGTTAAAACAGGCTTTTTTCAAGACATTCTTCTTTATAATCCCTTTTTATCTGCTTTCATTTGCAGTTTTAGCACAACAAAAGTATTGGTTAGAATTCCATATTGAAGAATTGAATGCCCAAAATCAGCAAATAGAACTCTTAAAAGACAGTTTAAAAAAGAAATATCCTGAAAATTTAGAATTTCTTTATCAGTCAAAATGGAATCCTGTGGTCAGTATTTATACAGATGAAAACATCGTTCAAAATTTAATTGATGACCATTTTGTCAAGACTATTACTCCTCAAAAAGAGCTTCAAGCATTATCAATCGAAACAGCCGAAGTCATTGAGTATTCTTACGCCTTGGAGCAAATTAAAGCTCATTATATTACAGATAGTATGAGGCTGAGTGGTAAAAATGTAAAAATAGGAGTTATTGACGGTGGATTTATGGATGCAGATGCTGAAACATCTCTTAAACATCTAATTAAAAATAAGCAAATAAAATTCTTTCAAGACTACCTTATGAAAGGAAATACAGATCCATTTTATGGAAAAAGAATAGCCGGAGATGATCATGGTACGCAGGTTTTAAGAATGATAACAGGCTCGGATAATGGGACTTCTATAAAATACGGTATGGCCGAAAATGCAGAGCTATATTTAGCAAGAACAGATCATGGAATAAGAGAAAGGAGTTTAGAAGAAGATTATTGGGTAGCTGCTATTGAATTATTTTATGATATGGGCATTCGCTTAGTCAATTCTTCTCTTGGTTATACTGATGGATTTGATAAAAGAAAAGAAAACCACAGCAAAAAGGAAGTTGACGGAAAAAGCAGTATGGTTACCAAAACTGCACAAATGGCATCTGAAAAAGGAATGCTAATTGTAAGCGCTGCAGGAAATGACGGCCATAACAAATGGGAGATTTTATCATTACCTTCTGATGCAAAAGATGTATTGACTGTTGGTGCAGTTCGCTTTGATGATTGGTCTAAGATATATTATTCCTCCATTGGACCTGATAAACTAGATTATGTTAAACCAGATGTAGCTTGTTTCGCTGCAAATGGCACTTCCTTTTCGGCTCCTGTCATTACAGGTTTAGCCGCATGTATTTGGGAGTATGATAGTACCTTAAGTAATCTTGAAGTAATCAATATTATAAAATCAGGCAGTCATTTGGCGGAAAGTCCTAATAACTATGTGGGTTATGGAGTACCTGACAGTAAAAAAATAATCTCCCTTTTAAATCACGAAAAAGTTAAGTCAGAATTAAAATCTATTGAATCTGATCAGAATTATATTGAAATCGAGCTACCTGAAGGAATGGAGACAGTTGTGATATTTCATAAAAAAGATACCTGGAATGTATTAGAACAGCAAAGCGTCAAAATAGAAGAAGGTCAAACAAGCTTAGTAGTTGAAAAAATAGATAAAACTAAGTTTTCAACTATTGTGGCTCAAGATAAATTGCTTTTGGAAGTTGAATGGAACTGAATTTAATTTACCTGGATACTAATTTATCAAGCTCCCTGCTCAATCTAAGTATATTTGCTTCATGAACTTCTTTTTCAGAAATAGTCATCCCTCCAAAATTACCAGCCCTTGGAGCTCCTATTAATACATTCTGGATAATACCATTAGCGTCAATTGTAAATGTTGTTGGATATGGGAAAACACTCTGAAATTCTCCCACTTCTAATTTTATAAATTGATTAGCATTAACTTGGTTTTCAGAAGGAACTAAATGAATATTAGGATTAATCTGTTTAGCGTACTTCTCTAGCTTATTAGGAGTATCATGCGCTAAAATGATAAATCGAACGTCAGGATAATCTTTTGACAGTTGATTCAATGCAGGAATAGAGGTAATGCATGGAGCACACCATGAAGCAAATGATTCTAATAAAATAGGTTTTGAATCAGTCAATAACTCCAATTCATTACCATAATAATCCTCAAATTTATAATTACCTATATACGAGCCATTAATGGAATCAGAAAAGCTATTTAACTCATGAAATTCAACTCTCTTATGAAAATCAACACCATATTTATCTCTCATGGATGTAGCAAAACTTTCCAATTTATATGAGTAATTATCATCTTTTTTGGTCGTGCAATTTGAAAGAAGAAAGGCTGTAAAAGCTAAAAAAAAATATTGGTACTTCATTGAAAGTAGAATTTTAAGTAATAAAAAAAGCATCTAAAATTTTAGATGCTTCTCATTAAATTATAACCTTAAATTGTTATTTCAATATTAAAATAAATTAAAACTTAATCCAAATCTGAATGGGGTCGTTTGAGTGGCTACTGGTTCCTCTGCATTATTTAAAGGCCCTCTTCCCGGGTTAAACAATTCAGAAAAATCATACTCAAAATGAGCCCCAAATCCTGCTATACCTATTCTAAAATGAGCTCCATAACGGAATTGATTCAATTCAAAACTTTCTTTCCTTTTGATTTTCTTCGTTTGCTCATTCTCAACATATTTAATTTTTGTTTTACCATTAATTAAATACCCTATACTACCACCGGCAGCTAAAAAGAGTCCACCATTATCAATTTTATCTTTGTTGAAATAGTAACGGAACTCAAGAGGAATATTAACATAGTTTGTCTCAAATTTTGAACTCTCAACAAATCCATTCTCCCCTATCAAATCATTTCCTATAGTTTGGAGACGTACATTTCGTATTTCATCTGCTCCTGAAACAACTCCTAAAGTAGTAGAATCACCTTCAAATGCGAATTTATCGAATGAAAAATTAACCCCTGTATTGAAACTAAAATTAGAATTAGAAATTTGTACTGGGTACATATAACCAATTTTAAAAGCATTATTCCCAATAGTTTTCAGGTTTAAATCCTCTACATCATTATTATACAACATATTTAAACCAAAGGATAATGTTAAATCACCTTTTAAATTGGGCCTGGGTCCAAAAGTGTTTTTTTCCTGCAAATTTTGAGCATTAATACTAGCTGCCGCAGTTAATAGAATTAAAGTGAATGCGAATAGTTTTTTCATTTGTAATATTTTGAATTTTACTTTCGAATGACAAAGATAGCGTTTTATGCAGAGGATAAATAAATAATTCCTTTTTCTTATAAGAAAATATTTTCTACCTTTGCAAGCTCATTAGCAAACGTAGTTGATGAAAAGATATTGTTTTTAGATTTATAAGCATATCGAAAATTAAAAAATGGCCTCGTAGCATAACTGAATAGTGCACCACATTACGGCTGTGGAGGTTGCAGGTTTGAATCCTGCCGAGGTCACTGATTATCAAAGGGTTACTAACTTAAAGTTTGTAACCCTTTTTTTATTTGCATATTTTTTATTTAAAGTTCAATATTAAAGGTATCGGTAACCTTTCTACTTGCCTTTAAATTCAGGCTTACGCTTATCTAAAAAGGCCTGTTTTCCTTCTTTATAGTCTTCTGAACTTCCCGCTATTTGCTGAGAATATTTCTCATATTCCAACATATCATCTAAAGTAGAAGTCGCAGCTTTGTTTAGCATCTTCTTAATCATTCCAATAGATTTGGTTGGAGCTTTCGCAAAATAATCAGTGTAAGACTTTACAGCTTCATCCAATTCATCATCTTTTACTACTTTATTTACTATCCCCAATTCATAGGCTTCCTGAGCAGTTATTTTAGTTCCCATAGCACATAGTTCAAATGCTTTTTGATAACCCACTAAATTAGGAAGGAAGAAAGAAGAACCAGAGTCAGGCACCAAACCTATATTGATAAAAACCTCAATCATCTTGGAAGATTCAGCCGCAATAATCATATCTGAAGCCAAGGCCAAAGAACAACCTGCTCCTGCAGCTACTCCATTTAATCTAGCAATGATCGGTTTAGGTAATTTCCGCATTGCTCTTATAATTGGATTGTATCTTTTTTCCAAGGAGTTGTAAAACATTTTATCATCATCATCACGAGCAGATTTCAAATCCTGACCAGAAGAAAAGGCTTTCCCCTCTCCTGTTATGACTACTACTCTAACTCCTTGGTCTTTTCCAGCTGATTTTAAAGCATCTTGAAATTCATAACTGATGCCATCATTAAAAGCATTGTAAAAATCTGGTCGATTAAAAGTGATAGTGCAAACACCATCTTGAAGCTCGTATTTTAAAAACTCGTACATTATTTATTTTTCTTTAATTGAATATCAAAATTGTGAGGAAATTTACAAAAAACCCAATCAGGAAACCAATCCAAACCTGACGACTATCATGAGATGCTAATTTTAATCTGGCGCTTCCCACCAATCCGCAAAACAAAAAACATAAAGCTACTGCGTAATAAAATTCTGAAGGTTCAGCTTTTAGAAGCAATGCCAGATATATTCCTGTAGCGCCAGCAATTGCAATGGCATGTGCACTTATTTTCCACCATATTGTAATTATAGTTAAAATAACTATGCTGATTGTAACAGATAACAGAATTGCAGTAACCAAATTTGGAAAGCGAAATTTCTCCCAAAAAAGATAGGTTGTGGCTACGTAAAAAATGGCATTAAACAAAAATGGGAAGACTCTCTCTCTTCTATCTTCCATATTAAGATTAGTGATATTACGAGTAAATTTTAGAAGTAATATCCCCATCAAAGGAATTAGAAAAGTGGTCATGAAAACCATGGACATAAAACGCCAAGCTAAATCCCCTGACATATTTAAGCTGTAAGGCAAAAAAAACAATATACCTAAAAATATGTAACTCGGAATGAGCAGGGGTTGAAATACAATAGATATGAAATGCGCCCAGAATTTATTCACTACAACTCTTTTCTTAATCGTGCAACAGGAATATTAAGCTGCTCTCTGTATTTAGCAACAGTTCTACGGGCAATTTTATAGCCTTTTTCCTTTAATAATTTTTCTAATTTATCATCTGAAAGTGGTTTACTTTTATCTTCTTTATCAATAAACCCTCTTAAAGTATTTTTCACTTCTCTAGAGCTGACATCTTCCCCTGATTCTGTAGCTATACCTTCTGAAAAGAAAAACTTCAATGGATAAATCCCAAATTCAGTTTGTACGGATTTGCTATTAGCCACTCTGGAAACAGTGGAAATATCCATATCAATTTTTTCAGCTATGTCTTTCAAGATCATTGGCCGTAATTTACTTTCATCACCTTCTCTAAAAAACTCATATTGATATTCTAAAATAGCCTGCATAGTATTCAAAAGTGTAAATTGACGTTGTTTTATAGCATCAATAAACCACTTTGCAGCATCTAATTTCTGTTTCACGAAGCCAACTGTTTCCTTTAACTTCTTATCTTTTTTATCACCTTTATCATAGGCTTTCAACATCTCTGAATAAGATGGGCTTACTCTCAAATCAGGTGCATTTCTTGAATTTAAGGTAATAACCATTTCTCCATCCTGATGAGTCAGAATAAAATCAGGCATTAAAAATTGTGTCTTCACTGCACCAGAACCAGAACCTCCTGGTTTAGGATTTAATCGCTTGATTGTATCGATAGCATCCTTAAAAAGCGACTCGTCTTCAATATTAAGCTTCTTTACTATTTTCTCGTAATGCTTTTTAGAAAACTCCTCAAAACATTCATCTATAATTTGATAAGCTAATTTAACGGCTTCCGATTGGTCAAGCTTTCTTTCTAATTGTAACAATAGGCATTCCTCTAGATTACGGGCAGCTATTCCAGCGGGATCAAAATCCTGAATCTTAGTCAATACACTTTCTACCTCATCTTCATCAGTATTAACATTTTGAGAGAATGCCAAATCATTTACAATCGCATTAATATCTCTACGGATATAACCATCACTCTCAATACTTCCGATTAATTGTTTTCCGATTTTATATTGATTTTTATCTAAGCCAAGAAATCCTAATTGTGTCATCAATTGGTCATTCAAAGTAGTGCCCATAGCAATTGGCATCTCTTTTTCTTCCTCCTGCCCATTACCATCGCCTTGCATTCTATAACCTGCTTCATCATCATGCAGGTAATCATCTATATCAAAATCATCGGTAACTTCTTCTTCGTAATCCTCCTCATAATTATCTTCCTCAGATTCTTCTTTCCCTTCTTCTAAAGCTGGATTTATCTCCAATTCTTCTTCAATTCTCGTATCTAACTCAGCAGTAGGCACCTGCAACAGTTTTATAAACTGAATTTGCTGAGGGGACAACCTTTGCCCTAAGGATTGTGAGAGTACTAATTTTTGCATAAATCTATTTCACTAAAAATTGTGCCAACTTTCTTACTTCAAATTTATTTTAAATTCTGGAATTAAGCATTAAAAAATCAATTATATGCACATTATATCTTTGATAAAAAGCCAATATTATCGAATTTTGGCGAATTAAATTTTATCATTTATAAACGCAATAATTTTATGACTGTTCCGGCAAGAATTAAAATCAACAAACTATTATCGAGTGAAGCTACTGAACAACAGGCAAATGTAAAAGGATGGGTAAGAACGAAAAGAGGTGGTAAGCCTGTTTTTTTTATTGCGCTTAATGATGGTTCTACTATCAACAATATCCAAATAGTAGCCGATCCGGAAACAATCTCAGAAAATATCATAAAAGATATCACAACAGGTGCTGCCATAAGTGTGGTTGGAAAAGTAGTTGCTTCCCAGGGAACCGGTCAATCTGTGGAAATATTAGCTGAAAGTATTGAGGTTCTAGGAAAAGCTGATCCTGAAAAATATCCATTACAGCCGAAAAAGCATTCTATGGAATTCATGAGGGAAAAAGCTCATCTGAGAATGCGTAGCAGTACATTTAGTGCAGTTTTCAGAATTCGTCATTCAATGGCCTTTGCTATTCACCAATTCTTTCATGAAAAAGGATTTTATAATTTACATACTCCTATCATAACCGCCAACGATGCAGAAGGTGCAGGAGAAACTTTCCATGTTACCAATTTCGATTTGGATAAAATCCCAATGACTGATGACGGAAATGTGGATTATAAGCAGGATTTCTTTGGGAAAGAAACCAATTTAACGGTTTCCGGTCAGCTTGAAGGTGAATTGAGTGCAATGGCTTTAGGCGAAATTTATACATTCGGACCAACTTTCAGAGCTGAAAATTCCAATACTACTCGTCATTTAGCTGAATTCTGGATGGTAGAGCCTGAGATGGCATTCTATGATTTGAACGATAACATGAACTTAGCAGAGGAAATGCTAAAATATGTTGTAAAATATGCTTTAGAAAACTGCCAAGATGATTTGGACTTCTTAGCCAAAAGAGCTGATGATGAGGACAAGCAAAAGCCTCAAAACGAGCGTCAAGAAATGGGCTTACTGGAAAGATTGCAGTTCATTTTAGACAATGACTTCGAAAAAGTAAGCTATACTGATGCTATCGAAATATTAAGAAACAGTAAGCCTAACAAAAAGAAGAAATTCAATTACATCATTGAAGGATGGGGCGCAGATTTACAGTCAGAACACGAGAGATTTTTGGTTGAAAAGCACTTTAAAAAGCCGGTTATTTTATTTGATTATCCTAAAGACATCAAAGCGTTTTATATGCGTCAAAATGATGATGATAAAACGGTAGGCGCGATGGATATTTTATTCCCGGGAATAGGCGAAATAGTAGGTGGTTCTCAAAGGGAAGAAAGGCTTGAAAAGCTGACCCAAAGAATGAAAGAAATGGACATTCCAGAGGATGAATTGTGGTGGTATTTAGATACCCGTAAATTCGGTACAGCCCCACACAGTGGCTTCGGCTTAGGCTTTGAAAGATTGATGCTTTTCGTGACGGGCATGGGCAATATTAGAGATGTGATTCCTTTTCCTAGAACGCCAGATAATGCGGAGTTCTAGAAGTTGGAAGCTCGAAGTAGGAAGTTAGGTCAGTGTACCGAAGGTCAGACCGGTTTGTACTCTAATTTTTGTACGTATCTGCATAAAATATGAAGGGATTGAAGTTACAAATTTAGTTGGTTGGATTAATATGATTTAATACTTTAGTATTTTACATTAAATTTCAACCATGAGCTTTAAATTTGAGAACCTTCGGATATGGCATATATCGATGGATTTTGGAGAAGATTTATATAATCTATCAAAAACTTTCCCGAAAGATGAAGTATTCAATTTAACTTCACAACTTCGAAGAGCTTCTGATTCAATAGCTTTAAATATTTCTGAGGGCTCTATTTTACAATCTGCTCCAGAATATAAAAAATTTCTAAGTTACAGCATTCGATCTCTTGCCGAAGTTGTAACTTGTTTGCATAAAGCAAAAAGAAGAAAATATATAGACGAAAATCAATTTCAAACAAAATATAAACAAGCATATAATCTAATGAATATGATGGTAAGTTTCCGAAGTAAGATTAAATAGTGTCATTCCCTGAAATAAGTTGACCGTTTTTAACCGATTAAAGTTATGATAAAAACGGGAAAACGCATCAGGAACAGGGTTAGATTTACCGAGGAGTT
>NZ_JAGXGF010000111.1 GCF_024636815.1 Marivirga sp. | reverse complement strand
GTACTGGAATTAGCAATGATAGATTATTTCTTAATACTGGAGGTAAATTTACCGAAATTACAAAATCAGCAAATATTATAAAAGAAGGGTATGGTCTTGGGGTTGCTATAATTGATATAAATGAAGATGGTTTAAGCGATATATATGTTTCTAATGATTATTATTATGATGATTATTTATATATAAATAATGGTGATAGTACTTTCACAGAATCCTCTAGCCAGTATTTTAAACACTTTAGTAATTTCGCTATGGGTAATGATGCAGCTGATTTTAATAATGATGGTCTTCCAGATTTATTAGTATTGGATATGCTTCCCCCAGATAATTATAGAAGAAAAAAATTGGTAGGTCCTGTAGGCTTGGATCTTTACAATGCCACTCTTCAACTTGGCTTTCAGAAACAATTCATGCGTAACACCCTTCAATTGAATAATGGAAAAGGATATTTTAGCGAAATAGGTCAATTGGCAGGAATTCATTCCACTGATTGGAGCTGGTCTGGGTTGTTTGCTGATTTTGATAATGATGGAAAGAAAGATATTTATATCACAAACGGCTTCAAAAGAGATATGACGGATAGAGATTTTATCTTATACAAAGCCATACAGGAAAGAAAATATGGGGATGAATCAAAAAGTAATATATTAAAAGTACTACATGAAATGGAAAGTGCTAAGATTTCTAATTTCATGTTCCATAACAAAGGGAATCTAGCCTTTAACAATAACACTAATGATTGGGGATTAGAAATTCCATCTCTTTCTAATGGAGCTGCTTATGCTGACTTGAACAATGATGGTTTTTTAGATATTGTTGTGAATAATATTGATGATGAAGCATTTGTTTTTAAAAATAATGGAGCAAAATTGACCAATCATAATTATTTAAAAGTAAAATTAGAAGGTAATCAAGCTAGTTTATCTGGTGCGCAGATTTTTGTGTATCATCAAGATTCAATTCAAATGCAATCCTTCTATCAACAGAGAGGATTTCAATCTTCAGTTTCCCCTATTTTAAATTTTGGTTTAGGAAACGTCAGTTCTGTGGATTCCATTAAAGTTAAATGGAATAGTAAGGAGGAGGCAATCATAAAAAATGTAGCACCTAACTCTTTACTTAAGATATCTTATTCAGGCTCTAAGAAAGAGAAAATAAATGAAGCTGATGGAGAATCTCTTAAACCTTTATTTGAAAGAGATTACTCTACAGGAGTAAAACATTTAACCAAAGATTATGATTTACCCGATTTTAAAAGAGAACCATTAATGCCACATAGGTATTCTAAAAATGGACCAGGAATTGCAGTTGGTGATGTTAATAATGATGGGTTTGAAGACTTTTATGTTGCTGGTTCATCGGGAGAAAACGGTTATTTGTTTACTGCTAATGCTAATGGTGAATTTAGTGGTGAAATCATAGATACAACTTTATATTACATGGAAGAAATGACTCCATTATTATTTGATGCTAATAATGACGGTTTCTTAGATCTTTATATTTCAAGTGGTGGGAATGATGTTCCCAAACCCAGTCAATATTATTATGATCAATTCTTTTTAAATGATGGTTCTGGCAAATTCATTAAAAGAAATGACCTTATTCCTCAGAATCCAATCAGTAGTTCTAAGGTAGCAGCTGCTGATATTGATAATGATGGAGATCTTGATCTTCTGATGACTGGCCGTGTTTTTCCAGGTAAGTTTCCTTTACCTACCAATAGCTACATATATCGTAATAATTCAGGAAAATTTGAGGATGTTACCAGTAGTGTTTTGCCTGAATTAAAACAGTATGGTATGATAACCGATGCATTATTTACCGATTTTGATAATGACGGCATGATGGATATTATCATGGTTGGAGAATGGACTGATATTGCTTTTTTTAAGAACAATGGAGATACTTTTTCTAAGTTGAAGATAAATAATTTAGAAAATAGGAACGGATGGTGGAACAGCATTGCGGCAGGTGATTTTGATAATGATGGAGATGTAGATTACATATTTGGAAATCTAGGGTTAAATAATCCTCATAATGCTTCTACTGAAACGCCATTAAGTCTTTATACCAAGGATTATGATAAAAATGACAAAATAGATCCTATACTAACGTATTATAATGATGGTGTGGAACATACCGTTGCAAGTCGAGACATGTTAATTGACCAAATGTCATTTTTGAGACCAAGATTTCCGAGATACCAGAAATTTGCAGAATCATCATTTGAAGAAGTTCTGACAGAAGAAGAACGCAAAGGCACTTATAAGCTTAAAGTAAATGATTTTGCTAGTTTGCACCTGATCAATCAAGGAAATGGTGATTTTATAATTAATGAGTTGCCAGTAAGGGTTCAAATTGCACCGATTTTCGGAATGGATGCTATAGACGTTAATGACGATGGGCTTTTAGATATAATTGGGGTCGGGAACTCTTTTTCGACCGAAGTAACTACTGGCCCCTATGATGCTCTTAATGGTTTTGTTTTAATCAATAAAGGTGAAAATCAATTTAAATTTTTGAATCATACTGCTTCGGGATTTTATGTACCTGGTGATGGAAAAGCAATAGCCTCTCTACCTTTTGAGGATAAGTTGTTAGTAATCAGTACTCAAAATTCTGATAGTTTATTAATTCACTCTAAAAAAATACCAGGCACAAAACAAATTCCTAAAGATGCAAAGTTGCTACAAATTTATCTCAAAAGTGGGAAAATTAGAAGACAAGAGGTTTATCACGGAAGTAGCTATCTTTCATCTTCAAGTAATGCTGTGATATTAAATGAGGAAATTGAAAAAATAGTGGTTACAAATTATAAGGGGGAGGACCAGACCGTTTATAAAAGAAATGAGTGATTTTTAATTAAATAACACCTTTTTTATTTACTTAAACCTTATTTTTAAGACTCAACAACTATCGACCAAATTAATAGATGAAGAAAACTCTTATTACAGGGATTTTTAATATTTTCCTGATATTCAACAGTTTGTCTCAAATAGACAGCACATTTTCTAAGTCATATAATAATAAGCCGTTATCTGAGGTTATTTTCGATATCGAAAAGCATTTTAATATTGATATCGTCAATAGAGAAATTCCGATTAATCAATTAGAATTAAGTCGCACTTTTAAAAATGCCACAGCTGGTCAGGTTCTTAGATCCATAATTGATGGAACGGGCTATTTTTTCATGGAGCTTAATGAGAAGGTGTATTTATTTGAAACGAGTCTTTATAGCAGAGATATATTAGATTTAGTCCACGCTAACTACACCAATACTGAGTTCAAATTACTTAGAAATCGATCCGGTAAAATTAGCTCTGTTGAAGAGGGAAAGAAGAAAGTTATTATTTCAGGTAAGATATTGCAATCCTCTGATGATCAGCCTATACAGGGTGTTACAATAAAAAATATATCCTATAGTGATGGTACAATCTCTGGTTTGGATGGAGAATTTAAAATTGAAGGATTTTTAGGGGAAAATAATTTACTTATAAATAGTTATGGCTACACATCAGAAAATTTAAATTTGAATTTAAATACAGATACTGTTCTTACAATATATCTTAATTCAGACGTAATTACTTTTGATGAGGTAGTGGTTACGGGTAATAATGCGCAAGAAAAGGTTGACAGGCCACAGGGCGGACTAGAGAAAATATCAATTAGGCAAATTAAAGAATTACCCACATTTTTGGGAGAAGTAGATGTAGTAAGAAGTATTATTTCTTTACCAGGGGTAAATACTGTAGGTGAAGGATCAAGTGGTTTTAATGTGAGAGGTGGAAATGTAGATGAAAATCTTATTCTTTTCGATAGGATTCCAATTTTTAATTCTTCTCATTTATTTGGGTTCTTTTCAATTTTTAATTCTGAATCAATCGAGTCATTTGACTTACATAAAGGAGGTTTTTCTGCTAGATATGGCGGTAGATCTTCCTCAGTGTTGGATGTAGAAGGAAGGAAAGGATCATTTTCAGAAAAATCTTTAAGCGGTTCTCTTGGCTTGATTTCCACAAAAGTTTCTTTAGATGGACCTTTAATTAAAGATAAATTAGCGGCTAGGGTAAATTTTAGAAGAGCTTATACTTCATTGATTAAAACATTTGTCAATAATCCGGAAATAGAAAATAAAGAGGCAGGCTTTTATGATTTAAATATCAAATTGGATGCTAAATTAGAAAATTCTTCTTTATCATTTAGTGGGTTATTGAGTGGTGATACCTATCAGTTTTTGGAAGACACAACCTCTAATGTAAAGAACACAGGAGCATCCCTCATTTATAGAAATTTTAGCCTGAATAAGCTGTCTTTTCTTTTAAAATCTTCCTATTCTAAGTATAGCAATGGAATAAGGAATGATGACAGTAGAATTGGCTTTGATTATGAATCATATATTGAACATACTGATTTAAGTGCGGAAGTAATTTATGATATTTCAAATTCCAGCTATTTGGAAGTTGGTGTTCAATCCATTTTATACCGTTTGAATTTGGGTGAATTAGTTCCCAATACACCAGGTGCTTTTAACAAATCTTTTGCAGGCAGAGAAAGAGCTCTTCATAATAGTGCCTTTATTGACTATGGAGGTAAGTTGTTTGAAAGGCTTAATTATAGTCTTGGGCTTCGTTATAATTATTTCTTAAATATTGGACCAGCTACAATTTATAATTATCAGGAAAATGAACTTCCTTATAAAAATATTAATGATTCAACTATTATCTCTGGGAATTCTGCCTATAATACCTACTCTGGTCTTGAACCTAGAGTAAGTCTAAGTTATTCTATTAATAAAAGCAGCAGTATTAAGTTTGGTTATAATTTAACAAACCAATATATAAATCTCATCTCTAATTCGGTTGCAATATCACCAGTTTCATATTGGAAATTGAGCGATTCTTATATAAAACCAAGAGTTACTAATCAAGTGAGTTTGGGATATTTCTTAAATCAAGAAAAATTTAGTTTTCAGGTTGAGCCCTTTTATAAATGGCAATCTAATTTATTAGAATATAGTGCCGGAAGTCAGGTGTTTATCAATGAAAATTTGGAAAGAGATTTATTACTTGCCGAAGGATATTCATATGGCTCTGAGTTTAAATTGGAAAAATCAGGAAGGTTTAATGGTTGGTTAAGCTATACATACAGTAGAACATTAAGAAGGATTTTGAGTAATGTTAATGAGTCGATTGCAGGAGAGATATTTCCAGCAAATTTCGATTCCCCTCATAATTTCAATGCTGTGGTTAATTACAAAGTTTCTAAAAGGGTCAGTGTATCTTCTAATTTTCAATTCAGATCTGGTCGTCCTTTCACTATTCCAGAATCTATTTTTGAATATCAAGGTAATGTTTATGCCAATTTTTCTAAGAGAAACGATGGTCGAATTCCAAATTATCACAGGCTGGATTTATCGATGACTTTAAAATCTAATCTTAAAAAGACAAGTAAAATTAAAGGCGAGTGGAATTTTAGCCTTTATAACGTTTATGGCAGGAAAAATCCATTTACGATTTTTTACGGAACTGTTGGGAATGGTAGGTTACCGCAGGCTTATAAACTATCTGTTCTTGGAGGTGTGTTTCCTTCAGTAAGTTATAATTTCACACTCAAATAAAGGGGACAAAAAAATGATGAATAATTTCAGTAAACTTTCTTCTCTAAATAGAAATTTGAAAGGCATAGCTTTTTTGATTATTCTATTTTCATGTGTGAGTGCTTGTATCGATCCCATATTTTTTGAAACTAATAATTCTGACCCTCTTTTGGTCGTAGATGGCCAGCTGATTACTGGCGTTAATAATGGTGAGGTTAAGTTATTTACATCTACCAAATATGTTTCTGACCCCAATGATTTTACTGCACCCAGAATGGTTTCAGATGCTTCTGTATATGTTAATGATGTTCTTAGCGGTAAAAGATCACAACTTAAATTTAATACTGATCATTATGAATTGGATGATGAAAGTTTTGAGGTTGTAGTTGGTGGGGAATACTTTTTGGAAATCATTTGGAATGATCAAACCTATCGTTCTCAAAAGGAGAGGATCGTTGAGGCTCCTAAAATTGATTCAATATATTATAATTATAAATCAGTGGATAAAACTATAGATGTTTATGTAGATGCTAGGACTGATGTGGAGAGTTTAGTACAATGGAAATGGAGTGGGGCATATCAGGTAATCTCTTTTTTACCCAGCGAACCTGATACTTTTACATGTTGCACGCGCTGTTATGTAGAGGTAACTGGAAAAGAATTGAATATTGTAGAAAGAAATATTGATATTCAACAAAGTATAAAGGAGGTGTTAATTACCACTTTAAAAGTAGATATGCCTACAGAATTTCTTATTAATCTTCAACAGTTAAGCCTTACCCAAGAGGCACATGAATATTTGAATTTATTAAAAATACAGAAAAGCAGTGGAAATAGTTTGTTTGATCCACCTCCGTTTGAAATCAATGGAAATCTAGTCAATGTCGATAATCCAAATGAAAAAGTACTAGGGTATTTTTTTGCATCAGATCAAGATACTAAATCTATAAAAATTGATAGGAGAGAGTTTTTTATTGCTACCCCTAATTATAGAAGTTTTGTTGGTGACTGCCGAGATATAATTCGTGCAGATACAATCATCCCTCCTAATTGGAGTGGGAATTAAAAATATATAGTCATGAGAATATCAAAGACATTGATCCTTTTAGTTTTTTTAACTTTAAATCTACAGGCTATATGTAAAGATTTAAAGCTAATTCTAATATCTAAGCAGGATGTATATATTGCAGGAAGTACTGTTGACTTTAAGATTGAAGGTAGAAATACAGAGATTAATTCAAATATTTATCTTGAAATTTTAGATGCTAAAAATAACAAAATACAGACTGAAATATATAAAATAGGTGAAATTCCATATCAAAATGAAATTAAATTATCATCCCATCTAGTAAGTGGTGATTATTTGTTGAATTCATTTAATTTGGCTAAAAATGAAGTTGTTTCCAGTGAAGCTATAACCGTAATTAATTTAGGAAATTTCAGCCAGAGCAACACTAAGAATTCTAAAGAGTTAAATCATAAAATAAGCACTGTAAATAAAACTGATAACTTCAGTTTTGAAAATAATATAAGAGGTATCATAAATAAGGAGGGCAAACCTCAAAAGAACATCTCTATTTTTTTACAGTGCAATGGTGAGGATAATCTGTTTCGAATTAGTGAAACTGATGATAATGGGGTTTTTGAATTTAATCCTATTATATATGGAGCCAATGAAGTCTACATTGATCAACTTGATGGAGTTCATTCAAAAATATCAATAGAGATTATTAATAATGATTACCTTGATCTCTTACATTTAAATGAGTCAACACCTTTACCATATTATTCTAAAGAACTTAAAAATATAGATTCGACTTCCTTTAAAGAGTTAGTGAAACAGCATGCTAATAATTTAAAGGGTAAACAGAGTCCTGATAAATCAAGTAATGATTTGATATTTGATGAATCAATTGATGCATCTGATTATTTCACATTAGGCAGTACCGCAGAGTTCATATCAGAATTACTACGATATAAAAAAATTAAGACTAAGAAAAACGATACGAGATTATATCTTTTAAATAAATATTCAAGTAGTTATTACAAAAGCGAGCCCTTGTATTTAATTGATGGATTTATTGTTCCAGATATTGAGACAATATTAAGTATTGAAATTGAAAATTTAAAAAGTATTGATGTTAGCTATTCTTCACAGGATAATCTTCAGTTTTTTGGAGAACTTGCATTTTATGGTGTGGTGCAACTGAATACCAAAGATGATAGTTTTAAACCTAAAAGTGGGATTTTAATATCCTTTAAGGGATTTAATAAGTAAAGGTTTTTTTCTTAGTTCAGAATTCTTTTTTTGAGAGCTTAATCACTTTAATGAAGTCCCAAAATTTCAGTAATTAAAAGCATTTATTCATTTTTCGAAGTTTAATTCTTCAACCTTTCTGTTTTTATTTTCACTCCGCTATCCTCTAGAAGATAAAAATTAAATATTATTTAGTACGCAGGCATATTGTGTCTTAATAATTTCCGCATACAATATGAGTTAATTGTTAATTATTTATTATGAAAATGAATTGTTTGCTAATTGTTGTACAATTATACAGGTTTATTAAAATACATTCCAGCAATTTATTAGTTATAGTAAATATTAGAATAATTCAAATAATACTTTTTGTAATTGTACTAAATACCGACTAATAAATTCGTATAAGGGCCTTTTAATATACATAAGAATATAAAACATAAGTTTTAGTAACTTTTGTTTTGAATTTTTTTTTTCTATAAAAATTTATATTTGTTTAGGTATTATAATTGAATGTTATGTATATTTAATCTTTAATTATTGTAAACCTAAATTAAATTAAGTATGAAGAAGATTCTACTAACATGTTTTATGTTGGTGTTTGTGCTATATGCATGGGCACAGGATCGCACCGTAAGCGGTACAGTCACTGACGCAGAGACTGGCGAAGCCTTACCGGGTGTGAATGTTTTATTAAAAGGTACTGGTACCGGTATTACCACGGATTTGGATGGTAATTATAAAATATCTGTCCCTTCTGATGGAGGTACATTGGTATTTACATTTATCGGAATGGAAAAAGTGGAAGTTAACATTGGAGCAAGATCAGTTATTGATGTTCAAATGGAAACTGATGTTGAGCAACTAAGTGAAGTTATTGTTACAGGTTATGGATCTGTAAAAAGAGCGGATCTTACTTCATCAATCTCTACTGTTAGTGGTGAAGACTTACAGTCAATTCCAATTGCAGGTATAGATAACCTATTGCAGGGTAAAAGCCCGGGAGTTCAGGTTATTAACCAAAATGGTGCTCCAGGTGCAAATGCTTATATAAGAGTAAGAGGTGTTGGATCAGTAAATGCATCAAATGAGCCTTTGTTCATTATTGATGGTATCCAACTAACTTCTGTTCAGTATAATGCTATTAACCCTAACGATATTCAGGATATTTCTATCTTGAAAGATGCTGCTGCAACTTCAATATACGGAGCTAGAGCATCTAATGGTGTGGTTTTAGTTACAACTAAAGATGGTTCTAGAACAAAGAAACCTCAAGTAACTTATAAATACCAAATGGGTGCTAAGGAAATGATTCCTAACAACTTTGAAATGATGAACAAAGAAGAGAAGCTTCGTTATGAAGTAGAAGTTGGATTGAGAGACGAAGCAAGTGCTGAGGAATTAAGAAACTCTTTAGCTGCTCCTGATACGGATTGGTTTGATGTTTTACTTAGAAGAGGTTCAGTTCAATCACATGATTTATCTTTCTCTGGTAATGGAGAAAAAAGTAAATACTTCTTTTCATTCGGTACTTATGATGAAGAGGGTATTTCAGTAGGATCAAAATTTAGTAGAATTACAGGTAGAGCGAACACTGAATTTAAGTTAACGGATTTCCTTTCTTTTGGTAATAATTTAACGGTTACTAACTCTACTAATAATCAAACTAGAGATAGAAATAACGTACAAAACCCATTTAGGGCAATTTATGATTATAACCCTTATGAGCCTGAATTTATCTTAGATGAAGAAGGAAACAAAGAGTTAGATGAAAATGGTGATCCAATATACAATCCAACGAGACAAGGTTTTAGTATAGGAGAAGCATTAAGAAAAAACCCTGAAGAAGAGAAATATACTAATGCTATCGGAAATGTTTATTTGTCTGCAGATCCTATTGAAGGCTTAAGAATTAAATCAGTTGCAGGTATCAATTATAGATTGAGAAATAGAGAATATTATATAATGCCGGGATCTATCCTTGATGGATATGTAGGTGACCCTGCTGCTCCTGGTATTAAGACTGATAACAATGATGTTAGAAATCAATTTAACTGGACTAATACTGTTAACTATAATTTCTCTCCTGTTGAAGGCCATATTATAGATGTTTTAGGTGGTACTGAATTAATTACTGCTGACATCAGAACAAGCAGAATTAGTAGTAAAGGTTTTCCTTCTGAAAATTTTACCACTCATGATAATGCATCAGAAGTAACCGCTGGAAATACTACTAGAGACCAATGGGCCTTATGGTCTCAATTTGGTCAGGTTTCATATAACTTAAATGAAAAGTATTTTGCAACGGGTAGTATTAGAAGAGACGGTTCTTCAAGATTTGGTGCCGATCAGAAATATGGTATTTTCTGGGCTACAAGTGCAGGATGGAATATTCACGATGAGTCATTTTTGGATTTTGATTTTCTGAGCCAATTTAAAATAAGAGGTTCTGTAGGTACTTCAGGTAACGTTCCAAACGAATTGTATGCTTCAAGAGGATTCTATGGCTTTGGAAGCTATAATAATACTGTAACAAGAGTACCAACCCAATTAGAAAATAAAGATTTGAAATGGGAAGAGAACTTTAATTACAGTGTTGGTGTAGATTTTGGTGTATTTAATAACAGATTCTCTGGTTCAGTTGATTATTATACAAGAAACACTCGTGATCTATTATTTAACAGACCGGTGTCAAGAACTACTGGATGGACTTCTAGGTTAGAAAACATTGGTGAGATTGTAAACACTGGTATTGAGGTTGAATTAGCTTATGATATTGTTAGATCAAGAGATTTTAATTTCACATTATTAGGATCAGTTGCTACCAATGATAACGAAGTATTAAATCTTGATAACGGAGGAGAGGATATAGTTGATGCCTTTACATTATTGAGCGAGGGATCAAAAGTAAATACATTCTATTTGGTTAGATATGCTGGAGTTAATCCTGCTAATGGTGAAGAGTTATTCTACAATAAAGATGGTGAAATAACTAATAGCTGGAGTGGTGATGATGCAGTGGCATTAGATGGAAAGACTCCTTTACCAACTTACTTTGGTAATTTTGGCTTCAATACTTCATACAAAGGACTTGCTTTAAATGTAAACTTCTATTATCAAGGAGGAAACTATGTATATAACATAGCTTACAATAGTCAGCAATTAGCTAACGGTAATAATGCTGCAAGAAGCAATCAGAGAGTTGACGCTTTCAATTACTGGAAAGAACCAGGTGATGTTGATGTACTTCCAAGACCAGGTGTAGATGTACCAACTTTCACATCTGACAGATATTTGCAAAGAGCAGATTTTATCAGATTAAGAAATGTTAACTTGAGTTACAGCTTACCAAAATCTATTTTGGATAAAATTAAACTTCAAGGGATTCAGGTATTTGTTCAAGGAACTAACTTATGGACATTTAATCCTTTCTTTGACGGTGATCCAGAAGTTGGTAGAGGTTCTGCAGAAAGTGGTTTAACTCAATTAGGTGAAGTAACTTTATACACTTTCCCAAATACAAGAGGTGCAACTGCAGGTTTAAATATTACCTTTTAAATAAAAATAAAATGAGAAAGATAATTTATATAATAGGTTTATTTTCAGCTTTCACTTTCACAGCATGTGATGAGGAATTGAATTTAGAACCATTTGATGCTTTAGATACATCTACAGCTTTTAATACAAATAGCGACTTTAATCAGGCAATGCGTGGTGTATACCGATCATTGTTAGATGGTAATTATTACGGTGGGGAATTTTATTTACTTCCCGATGTTATTTCTGACAATTTAATACTTAGCTCAGAAGGTAGAACTTCATACTCTGGATATTATTTATTTCAGCAAAATGGAGAGTTAGCTTGGTTAGGTTTTTTTAATGCTGCCTACTCAACTATCTTAAGAACAAACTATATTATTGAAAATATAGATAATTTGGAAGATGGTGAGTTTAAGAATAATATTCTTGGACAAGCTTTAGCAATTAGATCAATGGCTCACTTTGATCTTGGTAGAGTTTACAGTACACCTCCCCAATTAGCTGGTGGTGGTGATTTAGGAATGGTATATGTAACAGAAACAAATGCCGGAGCTAAACCAGCCAGAATTGGTGTAGCGGAATACTTCGACTTAATTGAAGCTGATTTCACTAGAGCGTTAGGTTTAATCAATGCTGAAAATGGAACAGGGTTTTTAAATAAAGCTGCTGTACATGGTTTAATGGCAAGGTTCTACCTTTATACTGGTCAAGATCAAGACGCTATCAGTTCAGCTGATAACGCAATTTCTGCTGCAGCTACTTCAGTAGCAACTTTTGATGAATTTCCAGATGTATGGGATGATTTAACCGAAGCTGGTGTATTGTTTAAAGCAATAAATACCAATTTAGATCAAGTGAGAATAGGTGTTGTTTACAATCAGGCTGGTCCTGATGGAGTAAGAGACGAATATGTACCTGATTTTGGATTTTTCCAGGAATTTGGAGCTGATGATATCAGGTCTACTTGGTTCGACCAAGGACCCTTCGCAGGTAATACTTATAACCACATCATCAAGTATTTGGAAAGGCCAGGAAGTAATCAGGCGATTGTGGATGCGAAGATTTTGAGAATGGGTGAGGTTTTCCTTACTAAAGCAGAGGCACATGCAAATTTAGATCAGGATGGAGCTGCTTTAACAGCTTTAGATGTAGTTAGATCTGAAAGATATGATGGTTTTGTTTCAGGTGGTGAGGCAGGTAATGCTCTTGATGAAGCGATTGCTTTAGAAAGAAGATTGGAATTAGCTTTTGAAGGGCATAGATTTTTTGACTTAAAAAGAAAAAATCTTCCTATCGAAAGAACAGCAGCAGGAGATGAAGCTGACGGTGGCGGTGTAGTTCCACCTTCAAATGCATTAACTTTACCAGCGAATAGTCCTTTATGGCAAATGCCTATTCCACAGACGGAGTTAAATGCAAATGAGAACATGCAACCGAATCCATCTAACAATTAAAATTTAAAGAAGATGAAAAAATTAATTTATATTTTTATTACATTAATGGTCTTTTCCTTAGGATGTACTGAGGAACGTGATGTGCTTAATGTAGATTTTGACACAAAGGCTCATTTTACTGAGAGTGAAGTGACTTTTAGACCTTTGTTTACTCAAGCGGGTCAAGTTGAAAGAGAATCAGTTGAAGTTACGCTTTTAGGAAGCGCTAGTAGCAGTGCTATTGATTTAAATGTTGCAGTTGATACTGAAGCTTCTACTGCAGTAGAAGGGGTACATTATCAGTTAATTACTGAAAATGTATCAATACCAGCAGGTGAATACTCTGCTCCAATTGCTTTTGATATTTTATTAGATGGTTTTGAATCTTCAGATGATTTGAGATCATTGGTAATTACAATATCAGGTGCGGCAACTGAAGGTGTAGCGGCAAAGAATACCTCAATTGAGATTACTTTAGGCTACAGCTGTATTTCTGATATACCTTTGGGTACATATATCGAATCTGAATCTGGTACTGAAGTGGAGTTGACTCGAAATGAGGATGGTGTTTATGTTCTTTCTAATATGAACTTTAGATTTTACAATCCAGCTTATGGAGATGTCCCTGGATATTTCACGGATACTTGTAATCAATTAGAATTACAAGGCGTTCCAGTAGAGTCAGCATATAATATTGCATGGATCGGTTCAGGAAGTTATAATCCTGAGGATGGAAGTCTATCTTTTACAAGAGCAGATGCTACCTACAATCCTGACTATTTTGTTGAGGATGTGTATTTGCCTAAACAATAATATTTCCTAATCAATTTAAAAAATAGAGGCGTTATTTCGCCTCTATTTTTTTTAATTAAATTAAAATGAATTTCAAATTTCTTTTCTTTTTATCCATTACTGTATTTAGTTATTTTAATATCCTTTCTCAGGATAGAACATTAGGTGTACTTAACATCGATAGCGATCAAGTTTACGATGGCTACACTTTATTAACCTCTCACGAAACAACTGATACTTATTTAATAAATAATTGTGGAGAACAAGTACATAAGTGGACCAGTGACTACTACTATGGCAATACAGTTGAATTATTACCCAATGGAAATTTACTTAGAGCTACTCGATTAAATAGCGAATATTTTATTAATGGTGGCGCAGGTGGCCGCATTGAAGTGCTAGATGATGAGAGTAATATCCTTTGGGAATATGACTATATATCACCTACTTACCGACAACATCATGATGTTGTTTATCTACCAAACGGAAATTTTCTATTTGTAGCTTGGGACAGAAAAGATAGTGCCGAAGCAGTTGCATATGGTCGTAATCCGGATTTAGTACCGGATAATGGTC
The DNA here is from genome assembly GCF_024636815.1 of Marivirga sp. Lineage (GTDB taxonomy): Bacteria > Bacteroidota > Bacteroidia > Cytophagales > Cyclobacteriaceae > Marivirga. The sequence goes on along the minus strand of NZ_JAGXGF010000111.1, from coordinate 5,449 downwards.
AAATTTGGAGTGAAAAACTAGTTGAAGTTAGACCTATCGGATCCGATTCAGCAGAAATTGTTTGGGAATGGTACCTTTGGGACCATTTAGTCCAAGAGTTTGACCCCAATAAACCTAATTATGGTGCCATAAGTGAAAATATTGATAGAGTTGATTTAAACTATATACCCAATAGGATAATTAATTCGTGGATTCATATTAATTCAATAGATTATAATGAAGAGCTGGATCAAATATTAGTTGGCTCTCGTTTTTTCAGTGAATTATGGGTTATTGATCACTCTACTACTACTGAGGAGGCCGCTACCGCTGAAGGTGGATTAAGCGGAAAGGGAGGAAGATTGCTTTATCGTTATGGTAATCCTCAAGTCTATTCAGCTAATGGAGATAGAATCCTTTATGGACAGCATAACGCTCAATGGATCAATTCAAATGACGTAACAAATAATATTTTAGTTTTTAATAATGGTTATGAGAAAGAGCCTTCAGTCTCAGCCATTGAATTTATTAATTTCCCTGTAAACGGGTATAATTATGACATTAGCAATAATCAGTTTGATTATTCAACCCCTTACTTATCTTATGAGTCTACCTCTATAGAAGGTTTTAATTTTAGTAGCTTTATTTCTGGAGTACAATTATTACCTAATGGAAATATATTGATCTGTTCTGGACCAAGCGGATCACTAGTAGAGATTTCTCCAGAGGCTGAAGTTTTATGGCATTATTTAAGTCCAATTTCAAATAATGGTATTTTGGAACAAGGAGCTTCATCTGAAACAATAAATAATAGTAGCAGAAGAATTTTTAGAGCTAAAAAATATGATAAGGATTTTGTGGAGTCATCCATATCATTAAATGGAAGCCTTGAACCTATAGAATTGAATTCATCAGAATATGTTTGTCCTAATGTATTATCAAATGATTCAAAAAATATAAATTTCTTGGTCTATCCGAATCCAGCTAATAATTACTTATATGTTGAATTAGATAAAGAATATAATGCCAGTGTTTTGATTTATGATATATCTGGTCGCTTAATGCTTGAATCTGAACTTTTTTCATCAGAAAAACTTTTAAGTATTGATATTAGCTCTTTAGACAAGGGCTTATACAATTTAATAATTAAAGCTGAGGGAAAGTTTCTTAATACATCAATCATTAAAAAATAGGAATGCGTCAAATATTATTAGTTTTTTCATTTCTGATATTTTCGGAATACTCATTTGCTCAGGAATTTAATCCTGAACGATTGAAATCTATTTCAGCACAATATGAACAAAGAATTAAACAAATAAGAAGCAATACTTCAATTGAAGAAAAGCAAAAATATTCAGAAATTATTGAAATAAATGGGGAGAAATCTCATTTGCAATATATTGAAAATGGCATACCCTATTATTATCACGTACATAATCAGCAGGCTCGTGAAACTACAGGGGTTAGCCATATTCAATCAGAAGATGGAATGAATCTTTCCTTATTTGGAGAGGGGATTACAGTAGGAGTTTGGGATGGTGGCCAGGTTAAACAGTCTCACAGAGAGTTTACGCCTGGTAGAGTGGTAAATAAAGAAGGTGCAACTTTTAGTAACCACGCATCGCATGTTAGTGGTACAATCCTGGCAACAGGAGTAAATTCTAACGCTAAAGGAATGGCTCCTCTTTCAAATGGTATAGCCTATACTTTTGATGCTGATATCACTTCTATTGCTAAAGAAGCTTCAGAAGGGCTTCTTATATCTAACCACTCATATGGGTTTGTTTTAGGTTGGAGTTATAATTCTGAAGATGAAAAGTGGGTGTGGTATGGTGGAGATAGTGATACGGATCTAAGGTTTGGACATTATTCTCAGAAAAGCAGAGCTATAGATGAAATCGCTTATAATGCACCTTATTATACATCAGTTTGGTCTGCAGGAAATGACAGATCAGATGTTGGAGATGGGACTAAGTCGCCAGACGGACCTTATATGATAGTAGGACCTAACGCAACAGCAAAAAATAATATAGCTGTTGGTGCGATTACAGGATTTTCAGAGTATAAAGATCAGACTTCTGCAGTTATGAGTAATTTTAGTAGCTGGGGACCCACTGCAGATGGAAGAATTAAACCAGATATCGTAGGTGATGGGGTTGGGCTTTTTTCTGTTGGCTCTGCAAATGATAGTGCCTATACTACATTAAGCGGCACTTCTATGGCAGCACCAAATGTGACAGGGTCTTTAATTTTGGCTCAAGAATATTATAAAAGTATTAAGGATACTTTTATGACTTCCTCTGCATTAAAAGCTTTAGCCATACACACGGCAAGAAAAACAGGTAATAGTATTGGTCCCGATGCTAAATTTGGTTGGGGTGTCTTAAATACCATAGATATATTAAAAATTATCGCTGGTCAAAATAGTTCAGATTCTCTAATGATAGAGGGTAGTTTAGATAGTAATCAAACGCAGATTTATGAGGTTTTTTCGGATGGAGTAAACCCAATTACCGCTACTATGGTTTGGATAGACCCTCCCGGAAATAATGGTAGTCCTGGAAATACTGATAAGATGTTAATTAATGACTTAGACTTAAGGATTTATGATGATTCCGGAGTGCAATATGATTCATGGGAGCTAAACCAAAATAATTTTGATAAAGCCATTGCAGCAGGAAACCATAGGGATAATGTCGAAAAAATTAATCTGCTTTCACCTGAGAATAGAAAATATTTTATAGAAGTTTCTCATAGTGGGACTATACAAAATGGTAATCAAAAATATTCCCTAGTAATAACGGGCAATAAAATGTCATTGGGGACAGCGGATATTTATAATGTTGGTACTGCTGACACTCTTCAAGCTGATTTACAATGGGCTACTCAATCAGGAGGGGAAGCAGTAAATATTCCGGATTTAGCAAAACACACTTTAGTATTCGATAACAACTCAATAATTCAAAATAATAAAGTATTTTATCTTAAAGAGGATTTAAACCTCAAGAATATTATAAATCAAAATGGAGATAATTTTATTGTTGATTTATTGGGAAATACTTTGACTGTTGAAGGTGAAATTGTTTCACCTAATAGTAAGCTTTTATTTAGAAATGGTAATTTGATTTTTGAACAAACCGATATTGAAGAAAAGGAATTTTATAATTTAGATATAGAAGGAACAGATGATTTAATCGTAACATTCAAAAGAGGAAGCTTTGATATAGACAATAATTTATCATTTGGTAGTTTGATTATTGACTCAGCAGAAGTAAATATATTGGATCAAGAATTGATTCTAAATAATTTAACTGTAACAAATAATGCAGTAGTTAATATAACAAACTCTTTCATAAGCTTGTCCGGTTTAGCAGTTCTAGATCTTGCACAAAGTAGTTTTCAAGCTAACAAATGGCAGATATTTAATTCTGAAATGGTTACTAATAATAGTATATTAGAATTAAGCGATACACTTTATATAAATGATGAGCTTCGAGTATCAAGTGAAATCAATACCACTAAAATTGTAAACGGAGGGATCTTAACTATTAATCAAGCTCTAAATAGTGAAATTGTTGAATTGAATCCTAATTCATCAGTTATAATGAATGATTCAGCATACTTTAATATAAATAAATCATGGTCTGTTTCTTCAGAAGCAGGGGGAGAAATTAGTATAATTGGATCTTCAGATATTTCGACCATTACATTAGGTTTTAGAGACAAATTATGTTTTGATTATATAGGTATTACAAACATTGGAATTGCAAGCGAGAGTGTTGTAAACGTAGGACAGAATTCTACCCTATTAAATACAATTAATATTAGTCAAGAGAATTGCGAGGATATTTTATTTGCTAATTTCTCAATCGCGAGTTATTGTACTGAAAAAGTAATAAAAGTCTCTAATAAGTCATCTGGGAAAGATATAATTGAATATGATTGGAACATAGTTGGAGGATATATGTTTAACAATAGTAATCCTGAAGAACCAGAAATTGTATTTAATAGCAATGCAGATGAGTATAGGTTGGAACTCAATATTATTTCAGAATCAGGGGAAGAAATGTTCATCAAAAATATAAGCTTACAAGAAAATGAATTGCGTCCAATTACTATTATCTCTAATAGTTCAGGATTAGTTTCTAGTTTAGCAGGTGATAAGTATGTTTGGTACAGAAACGGAGAACTATTAGAGGAGCATACTAGTCGTACAATTCCTACTCCAGAGCTATCGGGCGTTTATTATGTCGAGTATTTTAAATCTGATAGTTCTTGTTCATCTAGAATTTCGGAACCATTAGAATTACAAATCCTTTCTAATAATGAAGAAGTATTAAAGGATGTATTAATTTATCCAAATCCTGCAAACCAAATTATATTTATAGAGAACTTGAATATTGGTGATCAAATTTATTTATTTGATCATACTGGAAGAATGATTCTAAGGCAAGGAGTTTTATCAGATGAAAAATTTAACTTAGATATTTCAAGTTTTGATGCAGGGATTTATACCTTGAAAGTGAGTAGAAAAAAGTTTTCTAAATATAATAAAATAATAAAAAATGATTAAACTAAAATTAGCCGGAATAGTAACTTTTACCTTATTACAATGCTTCAATATTGGAGCACAATCAATGACGAATTCTTCCAGTAATATAGATGTATATGAAGTCTATTTGTTGTCGAAAAAAACCAATTCTCCAAAACTTGACATTGAAGGAAGTATTTATCTTTTTGATGAATTTAAGAATGGAAATATAACGTTCACTCAGAATAATAACATGGAAAATGTTCCTATTCGTCTTGACTTATTGAATAATGCAATTGAAGTCCAGAAATCTAAAGATATTTTTGTAGTTTCTAATTTAGACAAAGTTGAATCAGTCGAAATCAATAAAAAGAACTATGTAATAAGAGAACTAGAAGGGAAGAAAATCTTTTTTAGTGTAAAGAAATTCGATGAGGTGGAGATATTAACAAGAGAAAATGTTATATTCAGAGAAGGAAGAAAATCTACCAATAGCTATTCTGAAGATGTAATGCCATCCTATGAAAAAGAAAGGGATGCCAAATATATCCGTTTTGGAGACTCTAAATTAATTGAGCTAAAATCAAATAGAAAATTCAAAAATGAATTGAAAGATTCCGATTTAGAAGAGCTTTATAAATACTACAACAAAAAAAATATCAAAATTAGTCGCGAAGATGATTTAAAACAACTTATTGAATACTATAATGTTAATATATAAAGTATAGCCAATCCATGTAGCTTTAAATATTTGAAACTACATTAAGATCAGGTTAATATTTATTTAAAACACTAATAATGAAAATGGAGGGCATTTAAAGCCTTTCATTTTCTTATTTATATCTTAACTTAGAGCCGTGAACCGACTCAAACCTATTTTATATTTATTTGGTGGAGGCTTACTGCTATATTTAGTGAGCTTATTGTTTTCTGATATAT